>JAICVW010000443.1 GCA_025935105.1 Nitrososphaeraceae archaeon | reverse complement strand
CAATAATATTGAAAAATACCTTGATAGTTTGCTTTAAACACAATCGTTGCATTTTGTCCACCTGGCACATTTTTGTCTACGTTATATGGTGCGCCAATTGTAAATGTGTGTGGTTCGTTCTCGGTATTAAAAAAGTGTACAATAACAGTATCACCTTTGTTAACAGTAATGGAAGAAGGAGCGAACAAATCTGTTGGGATTCCAAGCTTCGTTTCATTTGCGTCAGGTATATGTGAATTAAACAAGTAGATTATCCTGCTTGTTGGTGTTGGTATCTTCTGCTGCTGTGCAAAAGAAGAAGAGACGGGTACATTGCATACAAGGCATGCTATTGAAGCAATGAGTCCAATTAACATGGCATTGGATAATATTACATATTTCATTTTTGTTGGTTGCAAGTGTTAGCATTCCTATAAAAACATTGTTACCGATAGATATAGAAGAACACTTAATATTTCCGTTTGTCCTGTAGTATTATGAATAGCGTTTAGTGTGCATCGTCTCTTAAGTGCAAGTCCTTGTCACATTAGGCAATAACAATAGTTTCTGATATCTTTAGGTATGTCGTAATGAATATAATCGTATTTTGTGCAGTTCTATCTTGATTACTTCATGATCTTCGAGGGCATAGGTTCTAAGTGATGTAAGAATCCTTTTCATTTTGTTGTTTTCACCTCTAGGTCATTATCTTTACTACTTGCTCATCACTTGAGAAAAGTTTTCATAATACGCTCCTACAAAAATACTATTGGTGATTGTAAAATGACTACATCGTCTACTTCTTGTTCATGTTTGAGTTTGTCAAATGTATCTTTGAGTGCTACAGGAACTGCTACTACCAATCTGCTTAGTTATTGCTTTCCCAGCCAATTTATAACAGCAAACATTGTTGCACCAGTAGCTATGCCATCATCGACTAAAATTATAGGAAGACTTTATAATCAAGCTTTATTCAAACCTGCAAAAATCAATGGAAGTTTATTTTAATAGAAAGCAAATACAATCCTATTTTTATACAGGTTCGTGTAGTTAAGTATATCCCTCCTTCTCATTTTCCACTCAATAACGGGATAAGTAATTTTGTATTATATGGAAGCATCAAGCAAACCCTATAAATGTCAAATAATACTGCGATACCCAACATCAAATAGAAATGACTCTGGCCAATAAACTTGTGTGCTTTGGAATAATATCCGTAATTCTGTCTGGATTGTTTCGTCTAACTAGCCCTTGTTGTAATAGCCCTCCCAGTTACGTTGAAAACTCCAAGCCATCCCAAATCTGTGAAATGATTGAGATGTGAATGGAACATGAACATTCCTGGTTGCAGAAAGTGCATGTCAACACAACCCCGGTCTCCTTGCATAAGCGAAACTATGTCTGTGTACTTTTTTGAACTGCTCATTGTACAACTTGGAGTATAGGTGAACATAGCTCCGTGGAGATGGAAATTATTCAGAGGATCAAATTCTACCATATTCACTAGGTATATCCTATAGTTTACTCCAGTCTTCAATTGAATCTCATGTGGTCCGGTGTAACCGAAGACCATTCCGTTCACAGTATAGAACTGATTATCTGGTCCATTTCCTTCGTCAGCTGCTTCTTCTACTGCCGTAAGGTTATGCAATATTTGACTCTCTGTAGCTGGTACTGTTTGGTTCAAATGTCCTTTTCCATCTGCTCCCATGTAGCTAAACGTATATTCATTTAACATCATGACCATTTCTTTAGCTGCTGGTCGTGGATGGGGTGGATCTATAATCATCATTCCATATAGTCCCCTGCTGACATGCTCCTCAACGGGTGTCATATGACAATGGTACGGATATAGGCCTGCAGGAGTTGCAACAAAATCGTAGGTATAACTACTTCCTGGAAATATCATTCCTGATGCTGTCATAGTTCCGTCGTTAACACCTGAGTGTATGCTATGAACGTGCCAACTATGAGGGAACATGCTGTCTTTGGAGTTTATCACAGTTACCTGCACATGATCTCCTTGAGTAACTCGGATTGTAGGTCCTGGAATTGTGCCGTTAAATGTCCAAGCATGGAATATTACTGGCTGATACTTTGTATGATTTGCTACATAATGGTATGTTCCCGTGAACATAGGGTCCATTTGATTAGTAGTTATTGGATATGGTTTGCCTGAGCCATTAAAGTCGTCAACTAACAAGGTGAACTTTCTAAGAACGGTTCCATTGTTAAAAACAGTTACGTGACCACATGAAAAATGTGTCAAGTACGTTATGTATGTAGTGGGTGTGTGTTGGTCTGTAGCACAGTTTTTCTCTTTATCGTATTGTAGCACCTGTTGATGGTGAGTTTGTGTTTGACTCGACATTTGTTGTGGAAACAAAGTTGTCTGTGCATACACTAATCCTGACTTCCCTTGAATACTAACGCAGATGACCGAAAAAATCATCACAGAAAAGATCAAGTAATTAGATGGTATGAGTTTACCATTCTTGTAGAACATATTGAGTTTGGCACATTTATCCTCAGGTATAAAAGTGTAACTAAGTTATAGTAGACTATTCACATAATTGGAGGAGGAATTAAGATAAGAGAAATCTTACTGCAATTATAATATATTAGAACATTCCATAATAAGAGTAAATAGTTGATGATTTTCAATATCGGATAAGTATCTAGATTCATTATACAATAATTGTAAGGCTATCAACGTAGCCGTCCAGTCTATAAATGCGGCGGGACGGTAGTATTGCAACACAGCAGAATACTCAAGAAATAACAATAGTCCATTCTTCGTGACATTAAGCTTTATGCTTTGTCATTGGGCTGTTTCGTTTATCTTATGTCTTATACATGGGGCAAGTATATACGGAACAGAAGAGAGGTAATATGAGATTTCAATTTATATTGAACAATTATACAAAAGTGTGGCTAACCGTAAGCATTATTATAATCACGTCTTTATTGCCTTTACTATGTACTTTAATAACATACGCATCAACAACACCAACATGCGATAAATCGTTATGGCAGCATGTATTTTTACCAACCAGGTTGCACATAGTAAGTCCTTGCATAACTACTACAGGCATAATCAAAGGAATACATGTAGAAAATGATGGTGACACACATATCAGATTGCTACCAGATAACAGTAGCGTGATTAATCACGCAAACACCAAATTTGAGAATGTCGATTTAGTGCTAGAAGCGATATGTCAAAACCCGGTATCACGTCCAGAAGTAGGAGCAGCTTGCAATAACTTTAACCATCCACTCATAAGCATTCCTCCCGTTGGTAGTCACGTAACAGTAACTGGCACGTATGTACTGGACACACGAAATAATGACTGGGCTGAGATACATCCTATCACAAGCATCGCCCCTACGATGGTAATTCGTTAATTGGTAGCAATAAGGGTTCAATATCTGCCGTTGTCACTTTAAGAGTGGTCTCGGATGACAAATCATTAACACTAGACGTCTTGCGTAATTATGAAATAAAATCTCTTTATAATGGTTCAGAGCAGACCTATTCTGTTAAATTAACCT
>JAICVW010000260.1 GCA_025935105.1 Nitrososphaeraceae archaeon | reverse complement strand
CAAATCTCTCCAATTCATACTTGTTCATGTCCACAAACTTAATACTCCCAGCAAGTACAGGATGAACACGCCTTATCTCAGTAAAAACCTTCTGGCATACTTTACGATAATCTGAGTGTCCTTGTGGAATGGTTCTCAGCTCAATCATATGACATGCCTCGCGTAAATTAAGCTTCATAAAATATGGGTATCTATATGCAAAGTTAACTACATATTGTGATTCTTCAGGCATTTTAATTGAGATTAATTTATAGGCCTCATCACATTTATACATACAATCTTTGAAATCCTCCTCAATTCCCATATTGACAACCTCTTGAGGAATGTCATATCCGTGTTTCGTGGAAAGCATTTGTCGTTCTAAAGTAAGAATCCTATGGCGATGCAGATCGCGGAATATTCCAAAATTTGTAAACATTTCAAACGTAAGATCTACCATTTCAAATGCTCTACCAGGACGATGCCTTCTATTAGTCCGAAATTTTGTATATGTCTGAATTATTTTGTGTCTTTCTATTGGTGGTAGAGATCGAATATATGCTGAAAGATCCTCGAGGGGTTGACCCTGAGCATGCTCATATAATATTGCTGAACTTACTTTTATCTCAGCTTCGGCATTATCTTCAAAGTATACAAGTCTTACAAATTGTGGTCTTTCTTCTATCTTGATATTTACGGTGTAATACTTAGAAAGTTCCAAAATTGCATCCCTTGTATTCGCAAAGTATTTTTGTAATGTACGGCCATATTCATTATTTGCTCTTTTTATAAAGGCAAAAATAATCGAATTAAGCTCTAACTGCAGCTGTGATGCAAGCGATTTTATTTCATTTAGGCCTGATGAGAACATTTTTGATAGCAAGTATTCAAAAGCTCGACCATTTCCTGTTATACCTAAATTCGTAAAAGTGGATGCCGGTAAAAGTCCACGTAGGATATCAAGTGTTTTTGCTTTAATAGTTGCTTTGTATATTCTTCTTGCAGATTCAACATCTTTCTCTAATTTCAGTTTGTTGTAAGGTACTTCCGTTTTTGTTGTCGAATCAAAAAAAAGAAAACGGTCGATCGGCTTGATTTCCATTATAAAATCTTGCATGGGCTGCAAATTTTTGCAGTAAAGGTCGAATGCATTATCACAAGCCTGAATATACAAATCAGCATATGATGAGGACATGATGCGCTCATCCCTAAAGTACTTGTATTGACCTTCGATTTTTAGATCGAGTGCTACATAGCGTGAAGATTTCTCAAGGTAGGAGAGTCCAATTCTATGGTCCTCGATTTTCTTGGCAGCAATGTTAGATATCCATTCCATTGCTACCTGCGCCTCTCCTAATTCTGCGACGGAATCATCTCCATATTCTGATAGTACCCTTCTATAGAATTCCTCTCCTCGGTTTGGATTCCCCGCGAATTCATCCAAGAATATACGACGCATAGTTTTATCTGTTCTAGAGTATCTGGACATCAATGCTCCTCTGTCCACCTGTGCAGGGGTAATTATAGCAAAAACGGGTTTTTCAGAATTGGAAAAATGTGAACCTAAAATAAGCTTTTCCTCCTCAGAGAAATTATCGTTAAAGGCTTTGTTAGAGTCCAACGTTCTTTAATCCACAATGCTGCACGATAAAAACTTTACTCGTCGCTGGCTTCTTCAGATGTGGCTGAGATTGTTGCTGGTATGGCAAACCGGGTTAGTCTCCTCCAATTCAGCACACAGTCATTCATATCATAAAAGTGCCTGATGGCTACAAAGCTTGACTTGATATAGTACTCACTTACGCCTCTAGTCTTGAGCTCGTCTATAAATCGCTTGATGTAAGTCTCGGCTTGTTTGCGGTTGTCCAGGTCAGCTGCGACTATCTTATCCAGGTCTAATGTATCGCGTACCCTTGACACATAATGCACAAGCCTATATCTGTAAGTTTTCAGGGTTTGATAGGCCCTTATTGAAGTGGCAAAATTCTGGTAGGCCTCACCCTTGGACATCTCCAGGAGGATTGACTCTGTTTTGCTCCCATTTGTGGTATAGTTTTGTATACCTTTTGGCCACATATTGCTTTCAATCGAAGGTTAGCGAATCCTTGAACATATTCTGTAGATCCTCCTTCTCATCATTAGTTATTTCGTTTTTAGTTGCCTTAATCTCTTTCAATAAGTTCTCTGCCTTATCTTGACCTAATATTTCTTTCAATCTCTCTATAAATTGAATAGATCCATTTCTTTTCTCTAAGTCAAGTTCTTTCAAGATATCTTCTTTAATATCAGGACTGAGATCCCTGATTGCATTTTCGATTATCTTCCTATAAGTTGGGAGATCTTTGGATGTCATGTGTTTAAAACTATGGAAACTGTAGCAAACCTATTAAACTTATTCTACAGCTACGTTCATTTTCTTCATTCTTGGTACCAATATTCAATAACTTTTCAGCTGTATCTTGACCTAACATTTCCTTTGCTCTTTTTTTGATTTTTTCCCTTTCCAAGAATCAAACAATTTGTTGACATTATATTTATTATCCGGAACAAAGTCCTTATTGCATTATTTATAACAATCCTTTTAACTCTACCTAGATCCGTGGGCCTAATTACAACATCCATATAAGCCGTCTTTATCTAGGAACTCCGCTTTCGTTGTTCCCTCTATATAAGACTCGATTTGTTTAATTTCATTGATAGCATCGCCACCTATACTGGTTAACATAAGTTCGTCAACTTTTTTAAGTCATATTGCCCCGTATGAATGCCCAACTGATAAATACGTAATTATGTTAGTCAGTATAGATATAATATCCCAATTCTAATCGCTTATATCTTGCCATCTAATTTTGGTATCCCGCTCTGTTGTCTAGGGAGAGTTATAATAGAGTACCCGAACCAATTGCCTAAAATGTCGATGTGATATACCCAAGCAACACTCGATAGTTTAACCACAACGACCTATAGGTAGATAGTAACCCTTCTATGCTGAACCTGTTATGACCAAAAGTGACAGCTATATGAAATTATGTTAGGCAGTGCAGATACCTAAAGTTATATCTAGAGTCTAGAGTCCTATGCACTATCTGTAATTACCTTCTTTATGCGCTAGTAATAGAGAAAGGAAGAGTAAAAAGAACCAACTACTTGTAGTACTAAAGGCTCTAGCATCCTGCTATCAGAAATGTCTTCTTTTGTAAGATTCATTGAGATTATGAATTTTGTTTTAAATCGACCGCTATTTGTATTTTTATAAAGCCTTTTCTTGCCTTATTCCATTTATCGCGAATCTACTCTAGATTGGTCACCTTTATTCCAGTAACTATTGCATTTATATTGCAATTTAAATAAACAACTAATTCAGAGCATATATATACACCTAACTTTCATGCGTAATTGTGTCATCCTCTATTAAGAATGTGCGCAGTTTTTCATATAACAAAGCTGGCTTTTCAACAAACGGTGCATGACCCGCATCTGCAATTATTTCATATTTTGCATTAGGAAGCGCTTGTTTAAACTTATAGTAATATTCAATAGGTATAAGATTATCTTTTTCTCCCCATAGGATCAGGCAAGGAATATCTTCAATTTGCCTGAATCCTTCTCTCCCGATCTGTGTTGTTGTACTGTTATCGAAGGCTACTACAAATGCACGTTTTGCTCCCGGCTTGTCAATAACATAGTCAAATAAATCAACTACTACAGGAAGCAGCCTAGAAGGACCAGCATATAGATCCTCCAAGACTCTTTTGACTTTTTCATACCTTGTTATAGGATTAATATCAGTAGCTGCAACACGATAATCTCTCAGTAGAGGTGTTGGTCCATCAAGCAATCCCGAAGAATCTATCAGTACTATCCTTTCTATCAGATTCTTATTTTCAATAGCAACTTGTGCTGCTATATATCCTCCCAACGAATGACCCACAATACATATTTTTTTGTGTTTCTGCTTCCTTATCTCTATTCTTTCGACTAGAAAGTCTACAATAAACTTGCTGAGTCCTTTGATTGTATAATCTGCGCTCTCTGGCTTTTCACTTACACCAAAACCAATCAAATCAACAACGATTGTATGAAGGTATTTCGATAATGCGTCTGGGATATCTCTCCAAGCAAGTGACGAAGCTCCCAATCCGTGTATAAATAATACGTGTCTATTATTATGATCTCCATGTTCTTTATAATATATACCGACTCCCTTAACAGTTGGAAGCGACATTCATATTGAATATAAGTCAACGTGCTATAAACTCATGTATTTACTTTTGTTCTATTGCACCCATGTACTTTAGAAGAATAAGAATGAATATAAGAATATTAATACAGATATGGTATAGCCGACCATAGGGCAGTTGCTCAACAATTATGTATCTAGTCGTCGCGTACGCCAACTTTAAAGTTGTATCTGGAATATTAACCCAAGAATAGCAATATTGCGCGTAAATTGCATAAAATCAAGTGCATAGTCAAACTATATTTGATCTAATGATTGGATTAATACCATATATTGCTTTCACAGCCTTACTGCCTTCACTCCATGATTATCATCTCTTTAATCCAAGGCTAAGTCCTAGCATGAACCCAAATGCTGCTACCACTGGTAGATCTGCTGCTTCTAGTGTACTAGAATTTGCTGTCAATTATGATGCTGTATTATTATATGAACAGCTTGTCCTGCCACATTTGTTAATGTAGTATTGTTGCATTTTCCATTTTCATCCATCTTACATTTATCTATCCTATGTATGATAGATAGGAGAGAGCAACTACAGAGAAGCCGATAACTATTGCAGCTATTTCATGAGTTTTTTAATGGCATACCAAATAGGAATCCACCACTTGAAAATACAAGGTTTTCTATAGACAAGTTATTGATGTTTCTCCCAAATCTGGACTACTGAGACGTTTCAAGCCGATGTAACCTCACATTTTTGTTTCCCATATCCAGACTTGGATAATGCTTAGCATTAGCTTTTGCGATTAAATCTTGATACAGCTTTAATTCATAGTGACCTACGCGATTAGTAAATGTATTAGAAATTTTCTATGGATACTTTCCAACATTAATCAAATTAGGACATATTACATAGCAGGTAGACTGAATGAGAAAGTCGCGCCTATTCCATTATCATT
>JAICVW010000322.1 GCA_025935105.1 Nitrososphaeraceae archaeon | reverse complement strand
TTTGGCAATAGCTGAAGATGTACCTGGCTTCATTAATGCTCATGAGCAAGCATTGAGCTATCCTTTTCAGACATTAGTTGCTGGTCATCTCACTAGACTTGGTACTCGACAGGATGTTGTTACACAGATGGAATTCGTCAATCGATTAAGTTAATATTATTTGTTGCTGCTATTACTATTACATCTTTCAATTCGCCTAAGCCATCCATTTCAGTCAATAATTGATCTATCATTCTTCTCATTGTTGGCGAGAGACATACAACTACGCATATGACTCAAAAAGAAGATACAATGTAAGTGTGTGGTGGCAGACGTTATTTGCTGTCATACCGATTGTAAATTGTTGGGCATTTTATAGGATTGAACGATCTATTATGGCGATGGCTGTCATGACTCCTCTATTCTTTGGATTAATCGTATTTGTCAGTATCATACCTGATTTACCATTCCCTCTTTTAAGGATGAGTGAAGACAGAATGTTTTTGTACCTTTTACTTTTTGATCTGTTTCTTGTCTTTTTCATAAGAAAATGGAGCATTCAGTGGAATGATCAAGTTGATAAATTTGGATATGGAATAGGGAGTGCAATAGATGAAAAAGTTAGTATATACTGGAATATGGTTTGCTCAGCAATTCCATTTGTTAACTTGACAGCCTTTGCAAGAATTGAAAAGCTTGGAAAATCTGTAATAGTAGCTCTGATTATCTACCCAGTTCTGGCAGTAGTTTCTTGGTTAATAATAAAAACACCCTTAATACTTTATTTTGCTATATACATATCATTGACATCACCAATCTTATTGTTCTTTATGTACCGATGGACTATAAGGTGGAATTCTCGTAGAACTTGGGATGATAGCTGGTAATGCCGATAGATAGAAACAGCATTATTTTCTTACCTATTGAATACAAAATAAAAATGGAACACATCTTTGAGAAAAACAATCAACCTACATTGAGTCACTATACCTTTTCAGGCCTGGCACTCTTCAAAGGAGACTGAGGAATATTTTTTATGGTTCTCAAACGGCGTTCTTAAGCTAGAAAGAAAACTTGGGACAGACAAGATAAGGATCATCTCCAGGCTGATTTCCGAGGGCCATTCGAAGATGGAGCTAGAAGATTCAGACTTAACTTTCAATTCGATCTATTACCTTAAATGGCTGTTGAAACTCACATTCATATACATTATTTTGAGTCAGTTATGGTATGAAGATAATGGTTTGCGGTTCAATTGGTTATGGTGGAATAGATGAGATAAGACAGCTGTACTTGTTCTTAGTCAAAGAAGGTTTCGATATTGTTGACCATATAGTAAGCAAAGGTATGGATTACTCAAATACCAAAGACTTCAGGAATATGAAAGATCTTTCCGATCAGATAGTCGCCTCTGACTTAGAATTTATAAATAAAAGCGACGTTCTAGTTGTCTTGGCCAATAAACCAAGTTACGGAACCGGTATAGAAATGTATGTAGCCAAGAATTCTGGAAAGCGGATCATACTCTTTGCAAAAGATCCTGTTCCAACACCTTGGCCTGTACACTTCTCTGATGAGGTAGTGACAAGTGAACAGAAACTTATTAAATCCTTGTGCGAATTAAAACAGTAGCAGAGTATAAAAGACTAAAATAATAGGAACGGAAATAAGCACGTCTCCATTTGTTGATGTAGCCTTTGCTGCATTATCCTTGTAGCTACGTAGCAAAAATTTTCGCGAGTTCTAACCGGTAATCATCAAAGCCCTAACCGGTAAAGTTTGCCGTTGAACTAACTGGATCATATGGTGGGTCTAGATAAATAAAATCGTGTTATAACTGTCGAAAAAGTCAGATCAGAAGAAGGGTAGAAAGTGATATGCTAGAAGCTGTTGCTTTGGGAAGGTTATTTTTGATCTGCTTCTGGGCGCTGAATTACGTTTTCAGTAACTTCATTTTTATTTGCATATTATTCTGGATAGACAATACTAGTCTTGCCATCAGTAAATGTGCAAATGCAGTTAACTTATGTAGCTATAGTTGCTTTTTGCTGTCTGTCAGTACCTATAGGGTATTTCTCGCATGACCTAATTTCTGTATTAGATTCAGCATTTGCAAACTTTGTCAATAGAAATAGGAACATCATACCTGATTGGTTCGTTCGGGCTATCAGACCGATCCCGTTTGATCTATTAATGACACCTATATGACGTGTGTAATCCATTGTATGGAGATCTTTTTATCAAACGGTTCTGGGATCAGCCTTACCATAGTGGTACTTTTCAAGTTTTAAAAGTCTTCTTGCTGTTCTCTACGACTGCAGGTATGGTTCTCATGTGTTGCTACCTCCATTGGAATCATTTTACCAGAAGGGGATTTATTGTCAGGATCAAAGTAAATTTGGGTTCCACAGCCTTTGTTACATGTTAGTATCGCAGCGCATTTGTGTCTCCATTGATGCACCTCTTCAATGTTTACCTCTTCTGGACTCTCGTATTCAAGATTGCAGCTTGCTTCTAATGGAATCCATTTCTCATTGACTGGATCTTTAAACCATTTGAGAGGCTTACCGCAGTTCTTGCATATAGTCATGGATATGCTTGGCACTTTTATTCATCATTATGAATTAAAATAGTTTCTGAAACAAGTTCAAGCAACTATTCCTTAAGGAAAAAAGCCAGTTGAAGTGGGGTATGGAATCAAGCAGGAGTGTAAAACAAACTTAAACAAATGCTGCTAGTTGTGGTCTCGAAATAATCTTCAGAAATTACAATATCGTTAATAGAATTTATCTATGTTTATCATTTTCGTTTATCATATTGGTTCCCGTCAACAACAAGAAGGCCCTTATAAATTGTGTTAAAGACCTCTATAGGATGGGTTTTACCTCTCCTGTCTCAGGCAACCATAGTATCAAAATAGAAAACACAAAATGGATGTGGATAACTCCAACTGGAGTCCCGCGTTACAACTTGCGAATGGAAGACTTGGTGAAAGTTAATTTAAAAACTGGAAGATCCCTTGGTAAACTGAAACCTAGTATAGAATGGTATATGCACCTTTCTATTTATAAAAAGTCAAAAGTAAATGCAATTGTACATACCCATAGCCCATACACACTTGGTGTTGCTATATCTATAACAAATCAATTCCAACACGTACTAGAAGAAGCCAAGATAATAGTGGGAGATCCTGTTATCGTCTCAAATAAACCATCTGGATCAAAAGAATTAGCGGATATAGTTTCTGAAACCTTCGGACACGCAGATGAGAAATCGAGGGCAGTAATCATTAAGAACCACGGAGTTGTAGCTGTTGGAAATAATATTCACGAAGCACGTGCTGTTGTAGAGGCACTTGAAGAATGGGCTAAAATATTAACAATAACTAAAATTTTTGGCGGACCAAGAGATGTTCTTGATAGTTCTGCATCCTAGTTCTCGAACATTGAAAGTAATGTGGGTAATCTCTTCTTCTTTTAGCATAACCTCTTCTTTTTGCATAATTAATCTCTTTGTTCACGGACTTTTGCATTGGATTACGTTGAGTATCAGTGTCTTTGTATACTAAAGTATTATGCTCAAACACATGGTTTACAGTTCTCTATGGTTAGCAGCATCAATGAAAATTCATCAACTTAACAATGGGCCAATAATTAGTGTGCCTCAGGCTGACCATATCTTATGGGAATCAGAACATATCTTTTAGAAATTCGCGCAGGGGGGCATGCTGAAATCCATTCAGTAAGTTCAACAAAATAGTAACATAGTTCTGTGAACACTAAACTGGCTACTATTAGACTTTAAGCATATGGACGTCCTTTGGTCTTAATGGCAATGATCGTTATGGAATAGACTAATTACGGACCTTGATTCTGGGAAATTGCATTCATGCCATCTCCCGTTATATTTACTAGCCTATAGTCTGCGCCAGCAGCTATTCTACCTAATAAGATGAGACCCAAACTATGTAGCTGACCAAGATAGGTGTTTACCTCTGCTCCTGATAAACCGCTTTCCTTAATTATTGCCGTATCAAACACTGACATACCAGGATTGCGATTTGATTTCTCTGCGAGTATATCAAGAATCTTTTGTTGTCCTTCACTTAGAACCATTTGTCTTGTATTAAATAGTTACAGCCTGCCCTAAGAGTATTCCGTTTATCTACTTGGTAGATTAGTTGCCAAAAATTCATTTTATGGGTTTATCACTGGTGGATTTCCTGTGCTGAACACGAGAGACCACTACAAATAATCCAATAATAACCGCTGCAATTTACATAACTTCCCGATGGTATATCCTGCTGCATCGAATAGGAATCCATCACTCTTGGACCCTTAAAAGTCAGTTCGTCCTCGCTTTTTGTTTATTCATAAATATACTTAGAGACTACTTAGCTTTAGCTTTTGTGGTTGGACTATACAAC
>JAICVW010000131.1 GCA_025935105.1 Nitrososphaeraceae archaeon | reverse complement strand
TTTGCTACAATATAACACAATATAAATAGCATTACTAGTAAGTTGGCCACTAGTAAGCATCTCAAAGATTTTGAAAGCTGAAGGTTCCATGGATGACAATTGGATTACTAGTATTTTACTTCTATTTTTATATTGTTCCTACCTTATCCTAATACCTGGTAATCCTTTCACAGCCTTCACAGCCTTCACCCCCAGTCATCATCTTTGTTAAGCATAAGAAGAAAGATATAGAGAATAAATTCACATATACGCTTCTCAAAGCCTAGCGTTGCAATGAGTCTAGTTTCTAAATCCCGCTGGTGTCTGTCTTCTTAATTTCTATTGTTACTTTATCGCCGACTTTTATTGACATATCCTCATATTCTCTCATACTGATTTTGAAGGTCGGAGAATCAGTAGGAAACCCTCCACCACCTCCCATGGCTTTACCAATATTTGCCATTGCTTTTGGTAAATTCTTCATTAAATCTTCTGGTGATGTGAAGGCCATCATGTTTGGTCCAAAGGGATTTTGGGGTGGACCGATAGTTTGCTGCGAGGAACCTGAAGACTGTGCATTATTAGTAGCAGCATTGCTTGTAAGTTGAATGTTCCGTGAACTAGAATTAGATATTCCTTGATTTCCATTTATGCTTTGGGAAGCGAGACCAATGGTCTGAGTTAATCTACCTGAAATCCCAGAAGCAGTATTACTTGGAGTATTTGAACCAGTTGAATTATTTACGTTTCTATTGAATGATACCGATTGGGATGCCCCTCCAATTGTTTGCTGTCCGTTTGGAGACGATATAACACCAGAAGCACCATTACCTATTGTATTTGTCGCTACTTGACTATTCTGTGAACTAGCAGAACCATTGATATTCTGAGACTCTGATACTGCTTGACCTGCTCCAACAGTCTGATGAAGTGAACTTGCTCCAGAACCACTTCCACTATTTGTATCGGTTATACTGTTAGTGCCATTTTGAGTATTAGTAGAAGATGGTGAATAGTTTACATTCTGGTTTTGAGTCCCTATCTGATTACCAGCTATTGTTTGGGCTGCGTTTTGGCTTCCACTGCTATTACCTGAATAAGAGTTAGACATGGTATTTAGCATATTTTGGTTATTCTGAGAGTTGGCTGAATTGTTAACCAGCTGTTTTGGGATATGAGCTGATTTCCTGTTATTGTCTGCTGCGGTGTACTTCCTCCACCGCCAGAAACAAAGTTACCTCTACTATTATTTGCAATCTGGATATTAGTGGAACCAGGTGAATTGGCAACAGTCTGTGTTTGTACTATTTTGTGATTAACAGATATAGTACCAGTATTGGTATTGCTGACATTATCTATTGCAATTTGCTTATCAGTCGAACCTGATGAATCAGTCACAGTTTGAGACTGATCTGATGATTGTTGACTATTAATAATAGACTGACTGGATGCAAATGCTTGTTGAGGTCGGAGTGGTTGAAATCCAATACTTGATGTCAATGATACTATTGCTACGGCTGTTACTAAAAGTATAGTGAAAGGTATAGGTGTTCTTTTACCAAACAATGCCATAGAGACATACAATAGAACTATTAAATAAATCGCCAATATAAGACATAAATTATTAGTTATATCTCATTATGGGAAGGAAAGAAAGAAAGAATTCTCATATTTCTTGGCCCTCAGTCCGTCTGTCTGTCAATTCAACTGTCTGAAATCACCTTTGATCTTTATGTTCAGTCATCCACTTTCCAGAAACAGAAGTATGAGGTAGTAAACTAGCACTACCACTACTACAACCTGAATAGAATGTTTATTAATATTGTTGTATACTCATGGGAGGACGTAAGTTGTAGTTGTCGACAGATACCCATTCATCCTCCCGTGGCAAACACTCAGTGCTTCTGTATAAAAACAATTCAGAACGTGATACAGTCACACTAGACTACATCAACCAAGGATTAAAAGAAAATCAGCTTTGCGTCTATGCTTCTGTTGAAGCCTATGACGAACTATACTTATTCAGAATTTCATCTAGAATCGTTGATTTCAAAGAGAATATCGACAAAAGAAATTTGTTAATTGTAAACCTAAAACCATTCTACGATTGTGCATTAAAGGGAGACCTGTCACCATTTGAGAAGCTTAAAAAACAAATACAGCAAGAGCTGGAACATAGAAATAATAATAATAAATCTGTAACTATCGTTGCTGATTGCGCTGATAATCTATTTCGGAACCAATATTTTGATCAATCCCAGCTAGTAGAAAGCTGGTGGCATCGTATGTATATGGAGTGGACACGCCATGATAACAACCAAGGACGACAAAAACAACTATATCATGTCACTATTGTATGTCCACACCTAGATTTATTATTACATAAACATCCATTTGATCAGCACAAGTGCAAGATTTTAGATAACCATAGTGTTACTATAGATATGACAGGCCGCACTATAATGTCTTCATCAGCATTAGAGAAACATATAGAAGAACCACCACCACTACGATCTACAGAGTCAACCAATTCTCAAGCGGAATCTCAAACATGCATTCTCATTGCTGAACCAAACGCGGAGCTTCGGTCTGTTTATGGAATGTGGCTACGGTCTAGGGGCTTCAAGAACATGTTAGTAACAGATAGTGGAAGTAAATGTCTTGAGGAGTTTATTAAGATAAGAAATATTAATCAACGATCCAGTGTAATTGTTATTTTAGATTCGCATCTTAGAGATATTTCATTCATTGAGCTTGCCAAAGAGATTATTAATAAAAAACCAGATCAGATGCTTATCTTCACTAGTACTACCCTACCTTCGGACATTCTTAACTCAATAGATATCAACATCAATAGTAATGTCAAGATATTGTTGAAGCCCTTTAAGTTATCAAAATTATTACCGTTAATAGGTAATTAATAGGTAACAGCAGTTAAGATGAGAACATCTAAACATGGTCGGCCTATCTATTATAACAGGCACATATACCAAGCACAGACAGATTATAACGAGTGACTTCTTATGTCTACCACAGCAATCGGTGGATTTGTACTAATAGTGGAAATGGGGGTTTATATCGAATGGATTACAATTTTGATCAATACGATGTTTGTCTGGTAAGAGCTTATTGTATCTGGCTCATTAACTTATTATACAACCCTTTAAGTGCAAAATGAATTAGTGAAGAACATTAAAGCAAGCAAACGAGGATAGGGTGCGATTTTCTATAAAGTGTTTCAGCAGTATATCGCGATAGCTATTTTTGCAGCTGTTTATGTTCTAATTATAATAGGACGAACAAGACGATATCATATTCCAATATGGGTTTCGATGTTGATTGGTGCATTTCTTATGATTGCCTTTCAGGTTATCGGTTTGGAGGCAGCATTCAAATCAATTAACCTAGACGTTATTGGATTCCTTTTTGGCATGTTCAGTATCGTTACTGCACTTGACAAATCTGGTGTGCTGAGGCTAGTAGCGTTAAAGATGTTATCAAGGGCGAATAATCTGGATTATTTGCTTATGGTAATTGTTGTAGGAATGGGATTACTTTCAGCGTTTTTAGTAAATGATACTACAGCTTTGCTTGGTATACCACTCATAGTATACATTTCGAAGCAAGTTGGAATTAGGCCATTGGTTTTACTAAGTGCTCTTGCTTTTGGTATCTCTGTTGGTAGCACAATGACACCAATTGGAAATCCTCAAAATCTCTTGATAGCCATACAGAGTGGAATATCATTGCCTTTTACCACGTTTATTATCCACCTGACAATCCCTACCTTGATTAACCTATTTTTAACATATTTCATTCTTAGGATGTATTTCAAAAAAGATATCGTATTATTGGATAAGAAAAGGCATTCTGAAGGAATTAATTCTCATAGTATCATTGCTACATCATTGAATAATGAGGATATGTCATCGTCATCTTTAATAATTGAAAATCCACATCTTGCAAAAATCTCCTCGATAATTCTGTTGTTGACTATAGCTGGTTTTATCTTTTCAGAGTTTCTACATTTTCTACATATTGTTAATGTAGGTTTGAGTATTATCGCATTATTTGGTGCTGCAATGCTCTATCTTCTAAGTGGCAATGATCGTAAAGACATACTCAGAAGAGTGGATTACTCAGTGCTAATATTTTTTGCTGCAATGTTTGTAGTAACAACTGCTCTTTGGTCTTCTGGCGCAATTGCAATGCTCACTTCACACATACCTACTCCTGATCCTAATAATATCGTTCAAAGTAATGCAATAATATCAGCCATAAGTATTCTACTAAGTCAAATACTTAGTAACGTCCCATTTGTTGCACTGTATAATCTAGTTATGCTAAATAATGGATTTGGAGGTAACATGCATATCAGTCAATGGGTGATGCTGGCATCAGCAAGCACAATTGCAGGAAACCTTACACTATTGGGAGCTGCAAGTAACATAATAATTATTGATGTGGCAGAATCTAAGAACGTTAAAGCATTTACCTTTGTTGAATTTTTCAAAATTGGCGTATTAGTAACACTTGCGAATATTGGTATTTACTTTGTATTCATAACATATCTCTAAAACATAGAAACTAGTTTTTTCAGCTGCGATTGATATCATTATTGGTCTTGATATATTGGTTTATGGTCTGCAAAATGCATAGTAATTGGAATAGATATACATAAGGACCGAGCACCTTTCATAGTGCCATTTCCTTAACGTTTTATATTATGATGGGTGTAGTAATTACATGATGATGGTCACGAATTAATATTCTTCATCACGTCTTCCTATAGTTCTGTTTTCTATCGACAAACAAGAACAGTTGCCTTGAGCATACCAAGTTTCAAACCACTTTGATATTCGTTTGCCACATCTGGAGCAATAGTTTGCCAAATATTATAATATTATTAGCGTTACAAAAGATATAATATTTTCCATTTAGTAGATCGGTGTTAAGCACATCTATGCGAACCATCTTGATCCGGAATTATTAATTCACTCGCAGCACTTACTGGACTGTGGTATCGTATGAAAAAGGTTGAACAAATTACTTAATTACAGTATTCAGTAAGGATTTCAGTAAGGATCCATTCCAAATTCCTAACAAATGTTATAAAGTACCGCAATACAGCTGTTACTTTTACTTCTTCTCTAGCTAATCTGGAAGATTTACTATATACCTTTTTACATCATAGCGGGTCCTTTCATTTATAAGTTCAACAGGAATCAATAGGAATTGCCCTATTTGTTTTTAGATCTAGTTTTTTGGTAATAATCTGTAATAACGTATTGCATGATTCCTCCAGCTTTGAGGTACTTTCCTTGGCTATTTAGTTTAGTTAGTGGATAGTTCTCAACAATGTTTTGATTTTGATTTTGATTTTGATAGTTATTAGAATCCTTTGAAAGCCTTTTGTAAAGTGAATTTCATCTAAAACAATAAAATCTACTTTTTGTTTTACTAGATTCAAGATAAGATTCGACGAGTATTCTTGGCTGAACTTATCATAATTTAGAACCAAATATTGGTACTTGTTTTTGTTATATGCGACATAGAAAGCATCCTTTCCTGCTTTGGTGAAAGAATTTGGAAAAATTTCAATGATACCTTTTGTCCATTGCTCAACAACATCGTTTGGACATACTATCAATGTTAGTTTGCTATCTATTATCCGACTCGCTAATACTGCTGAAAGTGTTTTGCCTGTACCTGTTCCTGAAAAGTTCCTATAGGATAGACTATTCTTGACTTTGTATGCAACGTAGGACTGCATCAGCGTGGGAGGATATGGAAAAGCATAACTCTGAGGTAATTTGAAACTTTTCGTACCTTTATACTCAGATAGAAATATCTTTACTACCGTATCATGATACTCATTCCCATTTTTACCTTCAACCTTTATCTTGTCTACCGTACTCTTTTCTTGTTCGAAGGCACATTTCCAAAGCTGATCTATAGCATAAGTCAAGTAGAACTGCATTGCCTCTTCGTCGACGCTAATGGATTCAAGTATACTCGTATTCTTCAGAATCTGCTCAACGGATGTAGGCTCTCCATAATCTAACGGATCTGTCCTATCAGTTAATTGAACAAGGTCTTGTGAAGTTACTGTTTGAATCTCGTCTCCATGTTCTATACCACTTGCCGTTACGAAATTTGATAAGTCAGGTGGCGTCTCAGTGTCGGAATATGCATAGTTCTCAATAACCGTGCTACCTTCATTTGTTCGACTAGCTTCTATTAAGTTCTTGAAAAATTTGGCGTGACGGTTTTCTATTAAACTGAGAACCCCTTTGCTTGATACATTTCAGCCCAAGTTTTTGTACGAATGCCTTTGCTTTGCTATATCAAGGAAGACTTTGTTTCTATCAGCAATCCTGCCAGTACCAAGCCAGTCTCCCATACCTTTGTACTTGAGCTTATCATGGACGTGTGGATTAGATGGTATATTTCCTGGCTTTTTGCCAGACTTATAATAGGTATACCATTCATCCCTCTTAGTTAAGTTCAGTAGACGAACAAATTTTCTTGCATCCTCGAAAGGAAGTTATTCAATATATTTTTCTGCGATAGTCCCTGTGCCCAACCAATCGCCCCAACCCTTCCAATCTTTTTTGTAGGTTTTATTGGGGCCTGCTGGAATATTTGGTGGTTTCTTCCCTGCTGTACAATATCTTCTCCATTCTTTATTGTTTCTTAGTCCTAGAGTATCAATCATCCTACAATACTAATGTCACAGTCCCGCAGAATATTTATGATAAATGTGTATTGAGGTTGGAATGAGTAAGAAGGAGTTAGTTGGGTTAATTGTGATCGGAGTTGTTGGAATTATTGGGCTATCGTACTTGAAATTAGTCTTTAGGATTGATCAGCAGCAAAATGTGTGCGTAGATGATGAAATGAAGAAGAGGACCTGTTTGAGTATGAAAGAGTCCTTAGGTAACTCTAGCTTAGCACTGCATAGTGCAACTTATTTGCAACTTATCAGGGCATTCTAGATGATTATATGGAAAATGCGGTTACCT
>JAICVW010000647.1 GCA_025935105.1 Nitrososphaeraceae archaeon | reverse complement strand
GGGTAGAAAATGGACTATGGAAGAGAAGGCTAACATAGTGCTGGAAATAATGACAACAACGAATTTCTAAAAGATTTGGATGGGGGAGATTTAACAAAATATTCTGAGTTACAAACGTGTGCTAAAACACCGAATCTTGAAAAAACAACAAGAAATTATTGAATGTGCATTTTTATTAAATAAAATTAAGAGATAAATTAGAGGCACTTTAGGAGTTATAAAACTAAGGATTCTACACCATATACGCAAGCCTGTACATAATTTCCGAAGAATTGGTAGGGATTCTGGTACAGTCCGGGTTCGAAAGTAGAGCTGTTATTTCACAGGACAACTTTACGATTATTGTTATAGATTAAATAAAATGATAAAACTGTAGCATAGTTCTAGTGTTGTATGACTTTAGGCTTTGCAATATATCAGTATCAGGTGAACAAAATGAAAATGAACGCTTGTACGTGGTGGACTAAACGAATAATTTTCCTTAAATGCCTACCTAAAAAAATGAGATAGCGCGTAAGGTTGAAAACAATGATCGAGTTCACAATTCATCATCCTTTTGTAAAGGAAGGCGACTATACTGTACATGTAAATGGAAAAATTGCTTCAAACCGAGTCACTCGTATCCAGAATAAAGATAGTTTAAAAAATGTAAGACATGGAATTTTCTGGCGATGTTGAAATAAGTCGTGGCTGTCATGGTGTCGCAAATATTTGGAAGATTAGTATGTACCTCATATTCCTACGCCTAATGATACACGTCTATTTACCCAAGAAGGTCTGAAATATCTTAACAGACTTGTCTAGTCCAGAGGTGTCAGAAATGTAACCTTATACAGTAGTAGAAATACGGATAATTTATTGTAATTTGGGTAGTCGCGAACGATGGACACACACTATAGATGAGCTTTCAAGAGATATGATCGTTTCTACTAATAATTTCTTGGCTCGCGTAACACATACTGAAACGCCTGACTAAGTGAAGTGTCCAAACGAATGTCACCATTGTTTATTATATAAGCCAGATTTATGGCTAGTTATAGCCCATAACATGGTGCTAAGATGACATTTGTTATGACACTTGACTTATATATTTGCTAGCCCCAAAAAGCAAGGATTACTTTACTTGGAATGAGGCCAGAGAAGAAAAACACCTTAATTCTAATCAACAACCAATAATTAATAAACAATAATTACAACAAGATGTCATATATCTCTATCGCATTATTGCAATGTTGGTTCTTTCAACTTAATATTTTCGACCAATTTTTTAAGATGATTGAGAGATTGTTCAAAATAAGGAATTACTTCTATGTGTGTCTTAAAATTAGGTGCTAGTTCAAGAGCTTGGTCTGAGATCAAAGATCCATGCAACGAATAATTTCTTAACTCCTTTATCATCCAATACCAGTTTCCATGTTGATTTGCTTTATCTAAATCAACCACTAAACCAATTCTTTTGGTTTCAGATAATAACCCACTTCTTACTTTATCCATCTCTATTTTATCAAACGATATATTTAATCGGAATTTATCATTTATTTTAAAAAGGAGTGAATCAACGGTTCCAATCATTTGATACAGAAAAGCGTCTATCTCTATTTCCGCATTAATTCGCACTTGTGTTGAGTCAAGGCTTCCATATTTTGATTCAATGTGTTTTAGGTTTTTCAAATGTTGTTCACAGGCATATAGTTTGAAGCTTATTCTATCATGTTTGGATAAGTCGTCAGTGGAAGGCGTCATTAATTGTGAAATCTAATGGTCTTTTTGTATATAATATTTTATTATCACATTTCTTAGATTTGGGAATAGATAGTATTGATATAACTGCATTGACAATTGTAGACGGTATCTAATCTGCTATTTGCTATGCTATCACATTTAGGGCAATTATTTAATTTAGTTTTCTTTTCTTTTCTCGTCAGAGTGTGTCAGTTGAATTTCGCATTTTCATCATTTATTTATTTATTATATTGACAGCTGTTGCTTTAGCAGGTGTATTTGACTCTACTGCCTTTTTAGTATTTTCTAAATATGCTATACTCATTGCCAAATTTCCAAAACCCATTGAATTGAGATTCTCAGATGGAATCAGAACTATTGTATTACCCTGAACTTTTATTGATTCATACAGCATATTTGATTGCCTCAATGCATATGCTATAGGATTATTTGTATATACTTTGGCTGCTTCTACG
>JAICVW010000305.1 GCA_025935105.1 Nitrososphaeraceae archaeon | reverse complement strand
TTAAGGTTGAATTCAGTCCTGTCCAACACATATCTCCAATTTTCGTACTCCCTCCGATAGCCGTTCCTGCTGCAATTTGACAGTGCTTACCTATTAGACTGTTATGACCTATATGGACCAAATCAGCAATTTTAGTGCCATCCCCTATTGTGGTATCGCATAGAGAGCCTCTGGCAATGTTGGTATTTGCACCCACCTCGACATTATCGCCTAGCTTAACTACTCTTATGTGAGGGAATCTCTCGAGTCCTCCGTTAGCATCTCTCTCAAACGAAAAGCCGTCTTCACCAATTGTCACTTCTGATTGAATAATACTGTTGTTTCCGCAATGGCAATTTTGCAGACTAACTCTTGTTCCAATCATTGTATTATCACCAATTATACAATCTTCGCCGATTACAGTATAGTCACCTATATAGCACCCAGAACCGATTTTAGCAGTTTCGGAAATTACTGAGGTAGCAGAAATATAGGCTATATTTTTCTGATTCTTATTATACTGCTGGTTCATAATTTTAACGAAAGCGTATCTTGGGTTATCCAAGAAAAAAAGCTGCTCTTGCATCTTTTGGATGTACTCGTCCTTGCATGCTTTTTGCACATAGAATTATTCCAGCATTAGATTGTGAGATCATTGATACGCCTTTCTCTTTTTCATAATAACACATAGTGAGATCACTTTCTCTAGCCTCGTTTATCGATGATATAGCTTTTACCTGCCTTTCTGGACCTTCGGAAATATAACTGATCCCCAGTTTATCTAGAATTGACTTGCAATTATATCCCATAGTACTCTTATACAATGCAAAGAAGTTTTATCTAAAGATTGTACAACAAAATAGTATTCTTATACATCGCAAAAAAGCTTTATCTAAAGATTGTACAACAAAAGGACTCTCCTCAGGGGAGATCTATGGATAAGTAATCCAAATTCAAAAGGAGATAGAAAGGTCAAAAGCTCTGCTCTGCAAGAGAAAAGGAGCAAAAGCCATTTGTCAGATTCACCTTACATAGACTTAACTTTACTACGGGACTTATTAGTATGAGATATCTGGATAACTTCTCCAGATCTAAGGAACTCCCTAAATGTGAGCATTTCTCTTCAGGTTTCTTTAAATAAATGGCCTTTGCTAAGCCTTTGAAACATGAGATATGCGTCATTGTTGGTGTCGTTGGTAATTCTTGGTTCAATAACACTCGTATCCGCAAAAACAACAACCGCAATTGCAGCAACATCATCAACAACAACAGCAACAAGAACAGCAGTGGGAACCGTAGCAAGTGCAACCTATACACCATTGGTATCTACACGTGCCAATTTTGATACTAGTAAATCATTACTACTTCCAAATCACAAGAAAACAGACTATGCTGCCACTGATGTTCCAGGTTTACAAGTTGGAAAGTGTCCTGCTGAAATTGTAATATATATACACGGTGTTGGAGCTGCTCAAAGCAATGCCATAGAGCAAACTGGGAGAGTAAAGATGTCGTTGAATAATAATAACTACTACAATCCTGTTATTGGATTTAGTTGGGATTCAAATACTCCTAAGGGAGCTTCGACAGATAAAACACTGATAGCTGAACAACAAGGGCTAAAACTTGCGCACTTCATTTTAGACTTCAAGAATAAATGTCCAGATTCAAAGGTTAGAATGATTGGCCACTCGATGGGGGCCAGAGTTATACTTAGCACACTAGCAAGCTTACACACAAATACAGAATGGAAAAGTAAGAATTTCAAACTAGCTTCTGTTCATTTAATAGGTGCAGGGGTCGCCAGTTCATGGAACGTTTATGGAATAAAGTCTCCCGTGCGCAATATTATAGAACAAGTGGTCATCAAATTTTACAATTTAGTTAATCCTAATGATAAAGCATTATCAGGCACCTATCTGAGAGTGGAACATCATACAGCACTTGGAAATACCGGAGCACGAAAAGGGATATCTCTACCGTCTAATTATATTCAACAAGATGTTCAGAATGAAATACTTCCTTTATGTGATGCAGATGCTGACGGTAAGCCTGATCTTGGATTAACCAGTAAAGATTGTAAAGCTATGGAGAGAGGATTTAATCATATGGGATATATGGGCTTTAGAGATCCAACAACCAAGAAGTTAATGGATGATGGAGCAATGAATGTAGTAGTGGAAGATTGGGAAAATGAAACCAAATAAATATTGTAAAATGCAGATGATATCATCGGTTGCTGTCTTCTCTCAATCTCTTGCAGCCTTGTGTATCTGATAATTGCGATATAGCATCATCCTTTAGCTTATCACAATTTCTTAATGATTGATTTAACAGTTCTAAATCTTCTACCATTGGCTAAGAGGATATTGGGGATGCCATCATCAAAATTCTTCGAATTGATTTGAGACGCCAAGGTTATACAATGCTAAACCCTTGACTCAGTTCGCAGCATATGACTATCAACTGTTTCAGACTGAGAAATCTTCTAGCTTGAAAAAGAATAAACCAAGCCCATTCCAAACAGAGTCATCTATTATTTGATCCTAACTCATAGGACTTTTCTGTCAAAAACGTCAGATTCTATATAATATCTCATCGATGCCCGGTGGAATTTGCTGGATATACGTCTTACATATTGGAGACTTCACGAATCTCTGTGTGAAGAAGTTATAATCCTTTTGCTGTATCGGGTAACATTTATTCTCCTTGTATATCTCCTTTTCCAGAATTGACATCTTTCTTGGTAAAAGATTTTAGCGTAATTTACCAATGCAGTGTTATAGGTGCGGTTAGTTATCGTTTGCTGCATAATGTAAAAAGATCAAAATTTTGCCAAAGCCCAAATAAAATATTTTGAACATTATAAGGGGAGTGTTGTGAATGTCACTCCATCATTGGCTAATGAAAGAGTGTAAATATTGCGGCAATTGTTCACTTGAAAGGATTACCTATCATTGTTGAATCACCTATCTTAAACCCAAGCCTGCTAAGAAACGAAAACATGGGTCTTTGGTAAGACAGATTGTCTTTGGATAAAGATCTAATCAAATATCCCAAAAGAGCATCTTCTAAACTCAGAAAAGCTATTAGATATTACCGCAAATATATATCACCGTACATGTTCACGGCGGCCTAATAACCATTGCATCAACCAGCCACGCTAGCAAGCAGTACAAGTATTATCAGACTACTGAAACCCATTTCCCTACTATTACACCCATATCAGCTATAGCTATACCAGTAATTACTACTAGTATATAGTTACCAAAAACTTTAGATAATTTCAAATTAGCTGCATTTAAGGAAACAGCCTGACTGACTTTCCCGTCACCACGCAAGAAAGACAGCCAGGCGGGTGTCTATGGGAACCATACATGCAATTTAGGCCCATGGACTCGCTCTGATACCCTAATGCAACGGCTTTAGAGTCTGTGAATGTTACCTAGCTATCCTTAATTAGCACTCTGTAATTTAACTTCATCTAATGGGAGCACTTACTGTAATCTGAATATATTCTACAACAACACCTGCTGACTCATTGTAGGACCAAATCAGAAATATCGTTATACAACTTCTCATCGGATCCATTTTTAAAATCAGGCATAGCTTTTTTACTTGACTCAAAAAAAAGTATCTAGGGCGACAGTTTTCCTGTCTACCATATTTTGTTAGTCTAGCTTCTTAATTTCTTAGTGGTGATGATAGTAGTGATGGTGGTGATGATAGTAGTGGTGATGATAGTAGTGGTGGTGATGGTGGTGATGATAGTAGTGGTGGTGATGGTGGTGATGATAGTAGTGGTGGTGATGATAGTAGTGAGCAGATGCTTGATTTGCAACAAGCGGACCAGTTGCGAAAAGCATTGCTAATGCTACCATAGCTAGGCTCGAAACTATTGCTGTATTTTTCCTTGAATACATCTTAAAAGACGCGACTTAATTACATACTATAAGTGCTTGGATTTTTATATTCTTATACCAAAATTATATTCTTAAAAATTATATTAAATTTGATGGTGTAGTGAGATATTAAATGGCTTTTTATTAGTTTACGTTGAATAATTCCTCATATTAAACATCCCAAAAAATTGTGATAATTTTTATAATAAAAGAATTTGGTTAGAATATCAAATTTTATAATGCCATTATATCGATTATCAATTTCATGTCCATGGCTACCAGTATCAATAAAGTTCAGAGCTTCCAATAAGATGGCTGATGGCGGAATCAACGTTTCCCGTTACAATAGACATTAGTATCACATCTCAGACATCTACAAAAGACAGCCAAGCACAGCAGTTACAAACAAATGATTTCGACAGATCTTTGAGAAGTACATTATAGTCATCTACGTGTAACTGCACGTTGTAGCAGATTTTTGTTTAGCTATATGTTTACAGTTATTTTGTCAAAATAGGAGCGAGAGTTGTGATACTCTTTTACATCGCCATACCTGGAGTTGATTGTACTCATAACATCCCCTAATTCTACTACTGTCTGTCATTCGCTGCCCACTCTTGTCCTAGCCAGTTCGGAGACGCCGCAACCTTATCAAAACCTTACTACCAACTATGGAGAGGTTGTTACTAGTTGCCA
>JAICVW010000450.1 GCA_025935105.1 Nitrososphaeraceae archaeon | reverse complement strand
GGCACGAATTCAATCTCCCAACCAGCGGTGTGAGGGTCGTTTTTGTAGACGCCATTTTTATAAGAGATAAGACTCATATATTGAGAGCAACAGTCTCTGTCAGGCCTGACCGAGAGATAAATAGAGAACTGTTTGGCATCATATGCTTTTATAATATTGGCTCTGAGCGACTCCAGCTCATGTGTTCCTGTCATTTGTAATCCCTTTCCGTGCTCAGATTCTACAAAATCAGGTTGTCTGGTAGCCGAAGCCACTTTAGTGTAGCTAGCACCGATACTGTAACTAGCATAATCATTCGTAATCGGATCGCAGTGAAATCCATAAAACTCGTAGTAGCTGCACCCATAAAGATAGTGTGTGGTATTTTCGATACTATTGCCGCGAGCATGATAGATGGTAGTTTTTGGATTCTTATTGGAGACATCTTGGTTCTGGTTATGAGCATATACTATCTCTGATGATCTTTGGACTATCTGAAGAATAGGCACGGAAAAAATAATAGCTGCTCCAAAAAAGACAGCAACCACTAAATTCACAAGCACCAAGTTTTTTATCTATCCTACTCTTTTGTAGATCTGCTGAAGGGATTTCCTTAACAGATTGCCTCTACGGCTTCAGGTGTAGCTTTTCGCATTATCTGTCCTATTTTTTCACTTTGAATATTTTCTGGAGAGGCTCCAATGTATTCATCCACGATATTGAATTGTGTTTTGTTTGTCATCCTCCTCACGTTGAAATTACAGTTTGAAGTACTTTGCTTGCTTATTCCTGCCCATAGTGTGACATATCCTTTGATAAGCTGGGAACTATTTAAGAAATTCGTGGGCTTGGTTTTTGTGGATGTTAACAGCAAGAATGTCACTGATAGATGCCTTAAGCTTTGTTTTTCTAAGGATTTGTCTCCGGCTTGTTAAACGATATAATAAATGTTAGAAGTCAACTTAGTGACAACGGCAACAATATAGCTAATAATATATACGGAGCAATTATACCTCTTCATATCTGGCAATCGAACGTTGATCATGAGTGTCAAATTATTAACGATTACAGTGATTATCAAAGAAGAACGATATTTTTATACTGCTGTAAGATCGCGAAATTGTTATTATTGCAAAATCGGGTTAGAGACGATATATTGAAAATTTTGAACAAACAATATATTGACCAAGCTACAAATGCATGCAATTGGCAAAAGTGATCGCCTGGTTGAGCCTTATCGAAAAATGACTGGAGATTGTCACCGGGTTTAATGTTATATATTGTCAAGTTAATGCTCCATTGTTCAAAACAATCCCTATGATTAGGGGGCCAACAATAACATTGACATGCAATTTTTGATCATATTGTTACTCTCTATAAGTGCTCTCTATAAATAAGTGTTACTAGGCATACATGTGCTACGGTATGGGACAATGTGGGACAAACACATGATAAGATTAATTAAAATGAATGCTTTGATCTCATATTTGGCGAAAAGGTCTATAAGCTTAAATCAAATTCTCGCTTCCTTATAGGCTTTGATTTTTCTGAAATTGTATCTAGGCCTAATTGTGAATTCAATGGGTCCGTTAGCGAGATTTTGTTTTAACGAAAGGCGTCATTATATCCCAGAATACACTGCAATTCCGTCTTTCCTTCTATATTGGATTTACAGACATTGACAGCCTGTTGATGTATTCGATTCTTTAGATCCTGTAACCCCATTTCATAACCTTGTCAATAGGCCGTTTGTTCGATCTTGAAGGTGTCGTTGTGACCTTGTATACAATTCATGTCATCCGTCCTGATTACATACATCCGCCGCGTTTCGATGAAATCCATTTTCTCTGTCTGGCAGGCCTGATTTCTAACCCAAATCATACGCTGCTGTATGAGCAAACGCTTTCGGCGCGCCATTTGTTGATACAATTACAAAAGTCAAAAATATCGGTGTTACCAATAATCTTTTATTTTATTCTCTTTATTTCACCCTTTGGCCAAACCCAGCATTACACCAGCAGAGGCTGAAGCGAAAGGAATACCAACATGAGTGAATGTTCCAGAATGAGAAGAGCCTATAGTATTCGAAACATGTGTAATGGTGTTAGAAATCCATGCCAAGCCGTTCTGGGATGCTATTTCTATTCTATTCCAATCAATATTTAGAATCTGCTGATATTCCAAGTATGCAAATGCCACAATAAAGAGGCCAATTATTATTGCGGCCAATCTCATTACCTATTTAAGTGCCCAACCTGCGATAAAACCTAGAAAAAAACCTCCTCCGATTGTTCCAGCAAAGGGCGCGAAATCAGTCGTTAAAATCATTTAGCCTCCTTCCTAAGCAATTGCTCAATTGCTCTTCGGATGAATGTGCTCCGAGGAATGTCGCCACGCACCTTATCCATTCTTATTAAAATGGAACCCGGTAAGGTGATTCCAACTTTTTCGGTTTTATCCAATTCGCTTGTACCTACCATACTAGTACAATGTCAAGGACACTGATAAACCTTCCTACTAAAGATGATTGCAGAACAATTTAAACGTAGGTTTAATCCGTTTGTGTCGATGGACAAAGTTGTCCGACACCCCCTCGCCTCGTTGGCCTCCTAGGGTTATATCAAAACTGTTTGTTTAATCTTCATTCGATGGATGAGCTTTCAATCATAGAGGAAAAAATACAAGATAAGATCGTGCAAACAAAAATTCAAATGGATAGGACAATGGAGAGAGCGGAAACTGACCGCTTATGGCCAATCATTGAAACATTGAATTGGGTATTAAACGAGATACTGGAGGTAGGTCGAGACTAACGGACCAACACAGGTCGTTGAGAAGCATGGTCAGTACTTGGTATTGTTATTTCAAATATTATTGTTCTTTTACATCCGTTTGTTTATGTCCAGAAATTTGTGTCTCTAACCATTCTATCAATTTATGCTGCGAAAACAAAAGGGCCATGATTACCGGTTCTGTTGGAAAGGGGCGCCCTTTTGCATTAATTGCTTTTGAATATTTGTAACAATCATTTAGCATCTTGATAAATATCTCTCTATCTTTATCTGATAATCTGTCAGCGAAACCCTTCCATGATTCGATTTCTTTGGTTAGAATGTCTTCGTCCGGAAATAAACTCAATATGCGAATCATGCGATTACAATCTTTTAAGGCCTGAGGTAACAAAAGGGCAGGGGTAGGGGCCCCCAATTATCAGGGTTTGCGCCCAATGATTTCTGCATTAAGAATTTCTGAAAAGCAGGATTAAACCAACCGTCGGGTTCTACTTGTTTCCATATCTCGCCTATGATTCCTCTATGAAAACAATTTCTCATCCATTGTAACCAACCTGACCATTCATTATCATCAAGCACTTTTCTCTGTCGCATGGCATAAGCATGAGCGCACATCCAAAGAATATAGAAGGAGAACGCTGTTTCTTTTTTGTTAGCATATTCTCTTGTGTCTATCACACTTGCTATAGAAGGGTTTTCCATAGCCAACATTGCCATATTATG
>JAICVW010000355.1 GCA_025935105.1 Nitrososphaeraceae archaeon | reverse complement strand
TTCATTTCAGGGGTTATATCCTCTTCTTTCATCCCATGTACCTTCATGGCATGTTCGGCACCGTTCTTCAAAACATCTTCTTCTGTCTCCCCTTTGACTACGTGGTCACAGTCGAATCCTGCCTCTCGACAACTGATCGTTTTCATGTTTGACCCTGTACTTATTGCCATCTTATAAGTTATATCCTTACTTATCTTTACACAAACTCTAATTCACATCAACTGCTTTCACTTATAGCATAACGAAATGAAGCATTGCAGCAAATAGAATACGCAGAGGTGAGGGAGTCGCATTGACATCTGTCACAACACTTCACCAGGAAAATTCCTTTACTATGTTAAACCTCTGGGTGCATTGACAATTACATGGATTTTTTTATATTTCTTGGCGTAACTAAATTTACTTTAGCTATTGAATCTGGTTATTTACCAAGATCCATCTTAAAATTAACTCCATGCTTTGTAAATGGGGTTAACCGAAACCAAGAACTTCCATTGCTTCACGTTTATCTTGCTTCTCTCTCTCTTTCCCTTCACTCTGCAGCCTTGGAACCAACCAGGATCAAATATGTGAATAGTTATTAAATCTGCCCGAACTCTGCCTGGAGCAATTGCATTGCGTCTGATATGTATCACTATTAATAATCTTTCTTTCTCCATCGATATTTCCAAAAAGGACAGTCGTTTATGAATTTGAATTAATGATCATGTTAGTCTAGTGAATCATTAAGTTATTAGTTGTAGATATCGTGGGCGTTAAGCCGGATGAGTGTATTTTTTCCCCGCCGATGACATGATGACTAGTATTATGTTCGACTGGAATTAAGATTTTCTTGATCTCATTGTTGGTTATTATAGTATCAATCAGCTTATTTCGTTCAGAGGTCGGGAATTCAGATGAGTCGATCGAGTCAATTACCTTCAGTTTGGCGGAGCACTGTACGGCCTGTCCTATCAATTCTTGAGCCTTGAAAACTATTTCACCAAATGAGGTAAGAAGATACCTGCCATTCCTTCTTTTGACTAGGCCCGCTTCAGACAAATTTGAGAGCCTGCTATAATATTGCTTCCTTGTGAGTTGAAATTTAGATATTAAGATGTTGCTATTTGTGTTTGCCAAAGCAATGGCGTTAAAAAGCGCCAAGGACTTGTCATCAGAAATTGCCGACAGACAATCCGAAACGGAGATCATAATTTTGGTATTCGCCATTGTTCAATCTGGCCAGTGTTTATAATCCCTTACGTAACTATATTACATGAAGACTAGATCGATTGTAAACTGATTAATCATTGACTTCTGTGTGCCAAACCGAAGACATTTATGAAATAAGGGGTGAGCACCTTCCTCATATAAGAACATAATTCGATCTACTAGGTAGACGACTCCAATATTGGTACTGATTTTTGTTTAGAACTGTAAATATATCTACTTGGGAGGTCTTTTATTGAAATTGGACCGACTCAATGTAACTCTGGCTCTAATGGCGGCAGGCATAGTTGGCGTGATATCCGGTATAACTTTGGCAGTTCTCTTGCATTTTGTTCTAACTAGATATTAACTTGAATTGGTACTAGGTGAAGTTATTTGCGGTTGGGGTTGATAGTGGTATCTCATTGATATGCTGACTTCGCTATGATAGCTGGGTTTCAGTAGTGATAACGAGCGAAAAAAGGCATAGGTAGTTGATGAGGATGACAAATACTCGGAAGACGCAAATCGATCCAATTCATTGTATTTAAGATCAACAATAGATTCTAATTTTTCTGTTGTATGTATTCATTAGGCTATACATGCATTATCAGGGGGAATATTGCCAACTGCAATATCAGGTACAATAGTGCTCCTTAGCAGTGAGCTGCGTAAAATTTCATGATGTCCAAATCCCAGTTAGCAAGGAATACGTTACTATGCAATGCCCAAATTAAATAGCCCTGCGGATATCTATATGCTGGATTTACTATGTTCACTAGAAATTTACGAAGGACCTTTCAAACGTTATGACAATTTGCTTTTTCGTAAATGCGTAGTAGATGGTGTTGCATCACTGTTATCCCGATTGCATAAATTAACTCATATGTCGTGAATGAATTGAGCTGCTTTTTCTATATGATTGGACCGGCTGAACAAAAAGGATATGTTTGACCGGCGCTCGGATGGCACATATATCCTATTCCGGCCTTATTTTGACCAAAGGTATGCCAGTTCTGTCTATTAAAATCCTCTGAAATGTGAAAATCCGACATGGAAGAAATCATGTCCTGAGCCTCCGTCATGGCCAAAGTGCATATGGTGACTTCCATCGTTGCTATCATGTGTATGGCTCGTAGAGCTATGATGGTCACTGCCTCTGTCACTACTAGTGCTATGACGTTCACTGCTACTGCTACTGCTACTGCTACTGTCACTACTAGAGCTATGGTGTGTGTGGTGTGAGTGATGGTGTACGTGACTATCTCCGCTAGAGGAAGAGCTGCTAGACTGGATTGATGATGGACCAATTATTGAACTACTGTTGACAGAAACTGGTAGGAGAGAGGGTGTGCTGGTGCTATTTGATGAGGCTGAAGCTAGTGAAAATGATGTCGGAAGAAAGAATGGCGAAGCTGTACCATTAGTTTTAGTTGTAATCTGTTGTTGTGATGTTGATGTTGGTTGATTTATTCCTGTCAAATTTATACTATAAAATTTAGTGGAAACAGGACTGTTGTTGCATGTAAGCTTTGCGGTGACCCGATTCATCCCCTCTCTAAGAGTGGTATAAGTAGATGCAAGTTTATACTTCCATTCAGAGTAGTTGTCTGTGCCCTGTCCTATCGGTAATGTGTCCTGGTATGGTTTTGTGTTGTCTACAATTATAGAGACTTGACATTTATTGGTCGCATTGTAGATCGACGTCCCAAGAAGAGTTACATTATTACCAATCCCTACCTGCTGTCCTTTATGGGGGTAGGTGATTTTAACTAGCACAGGTGTAGTCGTGGCAGCCATACCGTGGACCAAAGTTATTTGCGAAGACATCCATATTGTAGATACGATTGTTAGAATTAAGATCCCACTGAATCGTGCTTGGCATGATCTGCCCTTAAAGGTTTCCATATATTTCAACTAGTGATTATATTTTATAAAAGAATTACCAAAATTGTTATGGTAGAATTCTTAGAGTTTGATTAGGGTAGTTTAGAGTAGAACAAAGCTCTATAAGATTAAGTAAACTCTAGGCAGATTTGCCACCACAAGTCTTATTCTCATTCTAACTCTTGCAGGCCAAACACTGCGCTCACAGTTTATGGAAATTTTATACTTTTTGAATTGGGTTGGGCATTCGAGCTATTTTTAGCGATATTGACCAATTACCCCTGCAAATTTAATATGAGGTGTAAATAGCTTGCGTTTCTTACCTTATTTTTAGGTCAAATTCAAATAATTGGTGGGAGATTTTGTGTTTGTGCTTTCCTGTTATAGGTGCATTGTAAATTAAAATAGATTAATTAAGTCTCAGATATCGACTTTGATTTGGTTCTACTTCGATAAATGCATCACCCTCTGTCAAGAAAAAGGCAATTTGGGTTCCTGAATGTGCGGGAAGTGGATGTGAGGCAAATGAATAATACTTAAGGTATGCCCATTATTGTCACCAGAACCTGAATCTGACCCATGACTATTGTCACCAGAACCTGAGTTGTCACCAGAACCTGAGTTGTCACTAGAACTGGAGTGTGAACTGTGAGATCTATGATGACTAGAACCGCTACTCTCGGAGCTACTCTTGTGGTCACCTATATCACTTACGTTGAACACTGCTGTGGTGGGCGTGACTTGATGTTGAAAGCCGTCTGCAGATGCATAAAGTCCAACGCTAAATACGCCAGGTCTGTAATCCTTGTCTAGTTTCCAGGAATATGAAAATATGCCAGACTGATTTGTAACTCCGGTGAAGTTAGCTACAGGGGTATTCGCTGAATTAATAACTGTTCCGTTTACTCTAGCTCCAGCAACTGTAGCATTCGAACCGTCTCTAACTGTGGTTTCGACAGTCTGATTGCGTCCACTGCTCACAGGGTTTTCTAAATCCAACGAGACGGATAATGTCTTTGGTGTGTTTGAAGCAACTG
>JAICVW010000470.1 GCA_025935105.1 Nitrososphaeraceae archaeon | reverse complement strand
TAGTAGTTTATCAAAAGTTGGACTGTCAACTTCAATCTTCTTTGGTGGATTCACCCCAGCTTCTTTGAAGGCATGCGCTAAGGTAATCAGTGCATCTGTTAAAACACTATTGACCAGATTCCCAGACATTATTGTTGAGTATACCCATATTAAATTTAACAATTTTCTACTGTCAATACTACTTATGTTGCTCTGTTTGATTTGTAATTGTTGTCAAGGAGGTCTGCTGATAAATATCTACGAATTACTGTGGTTTCTTTCTAGATAAATATAATGTAGGACTAAAAAGCCAACCATACTTCAACGGTCTTATCCATTGTGGTTTATTCAAATATTCTGTCACTTATCGAAAGGTACATCGTCATTTATCGTAGGAGTAAGAATTCAAAATATTACAAAAACCGCAACAACACCGTCTTTATCGATAACAAAATATTTTGAGATGGAAATTGCTCTCATAAGGACGGAACACCTTTCGTATTGCCATTTCCTTAATATTTGCTGCAAATACGACTATAGAAAAGAAAAGGAAAAAAAGTATTCTGGGATCGACAACGAGCGTTTTATATGCAGCTGTATGATTGTTAATATTGAATTTATAATAAAATAACTATTCTAATGCTCTTAATACTTGGTAAGCCATTAATTGTTTACGATTTTAATCAAATGCAATTGGAGAAAATTTTGGTTATTGGATTAGGTCAGCTCGGATTACCAGTAGCGAGACATGTTAAAGAAAGGGGATTTGATGTATTTGGTTTTGATGCAAGTATAGAATCAGTGGAAAGGGCTGAAAGGATAGCAGGGATAAAAAGGGCCAGTGATTTTACAGACTTCGATGCATACATTATTTGCATCTCTACACATGCTCCTGAAGATATGTTTTCGCCCAATATAGAAGGGGTAATATCAATAGCTGATAGAATATCAAAAGAAGCAACGAGAGATGGAGCTCTTGTATCTATTGAAAGTACTATCACAAAGGGAACATCGAAGAAGAGTATTTGAAGTACTCAGCCATAGGCTCCATGTTGTTCATGCTCCACATAGATGGTATGCTTTAGAAGAAAAAGAGCATGGTGTTAATCAGCTACGTGTAATAGGAGGAGTGCATGATTGCTGTCTACAAGAGGGTATGCAGTTTTATAATCGGCAATCAATTCAGCAGACCAGTACGAATACTACCACTATTGCTTACACGAAAAAGGCCATTCTTGAACCAGCCCTGAATATCAGCATGGTTACTAATAACAGCAATAATATGAGCCTAGAAATTCCTATACATCCAGTATCAAGTGTAGAGATTGCTGAGACTACAAAAATAGTTGAGAATGCACATAGATATTTACAAATAGCGTTTGCAGAGGAACTTTATCTTTATTGTCAAGAAAATAACATAAACTTTCCGCAATTAAGAGACGCACTAAACACTAAATGGAATGTCAATATTCTTGAACCAAGAGAAGGGATAGGGGGACATTGCCTTCCTAAGGATACAAGGATGTTCTTGGAGTCATCCAAGTCCTCAAGGAGTAAAATATTGACAGCAGCAATGGGAGTTGATCAGAATTACAGAAGATATAGAGCGGGCTTGAATGAAAGATTATTTCTGAACAGTAAAAGCGATTGATTACTTAATTCTGAGCCTATACTATTTTATCTACCAGTCCCATAGAGGTATATAGAAGGTTAGAAAATATGCACACATGCCAAATCTACCATCGAAATTTCTGTCAAACATAGACAACACAAAAGTAGTGAGCATACATCCTGACAAATAGAGTTCACAGATTCACCCGTAGTCGCCGGGGTGGATACCAGAAATCGACTAACAATTTAGTAGCCATCGGCTAGTCAGTTCAGTTAGTCGGTTCCTTAGTCTCGCTTTCCAATATTGGACATCGCCTTTGGCAAATTTTTCATGAGATCTTCAGAAGTAAAAGCTATCATATTGGCAAGGGGGTTGAATTGTAGTCCTCTGTCCGCAGCTGCTTTGAATCATTAGGATTAGAAAATATGACATAAATGTAGGGGACTACCATCCTGGGATGATACGATATAATCCATCTTCATTTGAATATCTTTTACGGAGCATGGTCTTAATATTTTTCGATATATCCCCACAGACCCAATGAAACTGCCAATTAAAATCGACGGGGGAATCAGAATGTCAGAATGTCATACCAGTATTAGAAACAAATTATTTATCGCCTGCATTCTGCCAGATTTGCTGATCAGATAAAACGAATCAAATTTTTATTATCAGAGCATGGTTGCGATATCTGGACAATTCTCTTATCGTTATCAAATATTATTCACAAATGGCAGATGTTTCCAGAAAAAAGAAATGGGAATGTTTCCAGGAGCAAGATATCTTTTATATTGTATATCTGTATTTAGGTGAATATGGTTGGAGAAGGAACCATACAATCAAAACGAACGATTCTGATAGTCTCACCAAAATTTCTGATTATTGCTATATTAGTGATCGTTATGTTTGGAAGCGTTGATTTACAGAAAGCATCAGCCGACGATGATGATGGAAATGACAATCATCATAATCATTGCAATGATCACCACTTTTCGAAATGTTTCCGAAATGACGAAACACCACTCATACTTCCTTTTCCTTGAGATTCTCTACGCCTTGATTATCTGATCTTCATTTACAAGTGACAAATTTAATATCACAAAGCCCCGATGAAAAGGGCAATAAGGTAACTACCAGTGTGACCCCAAGGCGCCATGTTAGAGTGGTATACGCATCTGCTGATGGGGTTTCCACCCCGCCTCTGATTATGTCTTTAAAGTGTACTTGGCGCCCATTTAATCGTGTAATGGTTGGCCGGCCAACTTAAGAACTGCAAATTAAAATCACATTTGCGGCCGATAGGGCCGCAATAAAAGGAGTCGGGATGTTAAGTAGGAATATTCCAAGAAGAAAAGAAAAGAAATTATCGGTGTTGGATATGTCTTCTCTAGTACGTATGTTGACCATACGGCGCCTTAGCGACTCCGCATGGTCCGTGACCTACAGAGATGATAACATTTACAATTGAAATCTGACCTGGGCCAGTAAAAGCGCTCTTGGTAATGTTACCAGAGGTTCCCTTTACACCTGCGGTATGGTAGACATCAGACGTGTAAGAATATTGCTCAATAAACCAATTATTCTAAATCCAACTCGTCCCTTACTTTCTTTACCAAAGTATCTATATCGACCGGTTTTGGAATAAAGCATTTTATACCATCTATGAGCTGGGGCGGTGGTTCTCTCAAGTCCTCCTTGTATATCTCAGATCCCGTTAGAAAACATATTTTTATCTTATCATCTATTTTCCT
>JAICVW010000527.1 GCA_025935105.1 Nitrososphaeraceae archaeon | reverse complement strand
CGTTGGCTACAGGAATGGAATCGATAAAGAATTCATTTCTTGAAGCTAAGAGAAGGAGTGTTGAACTTAGATACCTGACTGAAATTACACAACATAATATTTCTTATTGTAAAAAGCTTATGCTAATTGTAGATGAGGTTCGTCACGTGGACGGCCTAAAAGGTAACTTCATGGTAAGTGAAAAGGAGTATCTTGCTCCATCTTCCCCCCACGATAATTCAAAGCCAGCATCAAGACTATTTTACAGTAATTTGAAGGACGTTGTAGAGCAACACCAATATTTATTTCAAGTCTTATGGAATAAGGCTATTTCTGCTCAAGGGAGAATAAGAGAGATTGAAGAAGGAATCATGCCAATCAGAACTAGAATTCTAGAAAATCAAGATGAAATTATTAGAGAGATAAAGCGTAAAAATAATGCTGCTAATAAACTATCAATATGCTCAGGATTTGGTGGTATACAAATGAGCTATAACTTTCTATTTAACTCGTATGAGAAAGTGATAGCCAAGTACAGAAAAAGAGAAAGTAAAGGAATGAGATGGATTACTAATATAGACAAAGAGAGTGTTTCGTTAGTCAAGACCTTTTTACAAGCAGGAATTCAAGTGAGACATATCAAGAATATGCCACCATTGAATTTTGGTGTTTCAGATAAGGAGGTGGCAATTACAATAGAAAAGATGGAAGAAGGTAAGATGAGTCAAAGCTTCTTAATTAGTAACGAGCCTCTCTATACTATTCATTTCAATTCCGTATTCGAAGAGATGTGGAAAAATGGAATTGATGCTGAAGATAGGATAAGAGATATTGAGGTAGGTGCTGAGTGGGCAAATGTTGAAGTTATTCCATTGTCATCAAGGGCAAGGGATCTATATCTAAACCTTGTAAAGAAAGCACAAGAAGAAATAATCATAATGTTTCCTACTACTAATGCCTTCATTAAACAAAAGAATATGGGTGAGATACAGTCTCTAGAGGAAGCAGCACGAGAGCGTAATGTAAAAGTTAGAATATTGATGCCTTCGCATAAATCAACTGAAGGATTTTTACAATACTTGAAAGAAAATTATACCGAATTTATTGATGTTAGATATCTTGAAAAAATGTCAGATACTAAAGCAACAATTCTAGTAGTTGATAGAAAGGTCTCATTGGTTATGGAATTAAGAGATGACTCAAAGCTAACGTTCGATAAAGCAATAGGACTATCAACTTACTCTAACAGTAGACCTGGTGTTTTATCGTATGTATCGATATTTGAGAATTTATGGAAGCAGGCTGAATTGTATGAACAACTAAAGGAAACAAATATCAGATTAGCGATAGCAAATGAGCAACTTGATGAGGCTAATGAACAATTAAAAATTAATAATAAAATGCAAAATGACTTTGTCAATATAGCAGCTCATGAATTAAGAACACCAATACAACCTATACTTGGTTTGTCTCAAATTCTACGACGTAAATCAAATGATCCTATAGAGGTTGAGTCTTTAGACATTATAGTTAGGAATGCAACTAGATTACAACGTCTTACAGAAGATATACTAGACGTACAAAGGATTGAAAGCCAAACATTACAATTAAACAAGGAGAGATTTGATCTATATGAATTAATATCAAATGTTATTGCAGACTACAAGAATCAACTTATAAACGAAAAGGAAATTACTATTAATTTACTTCGAAACCCTAATTCTATGTCAACTATTGTAAATGCGGACAAAAATAGGCTTGTTCAAGTTATTCATAATCTGCTAAATAACGCTGTTAAATTCGCTAAAGAAGAAGGAACTATATCCATAAAAATAAGTGGTGAGAACAGTGAGGCAACCATAGTTAGTGTCAAGGATTCCGGTTCGGGGATAGATGTTAATCTATTACCTAGGTTGTTTTCAAAATTTGTAACAAAATCTTTTCAAGGAACAGGGTTAGGATTGTTTATTTCGAAGGGTATCATAGAAGCTCATCATGGCAGAATATGGGGAAAAAATAATGATACTGGAATAGGAGCGACTTTCTCATTTAGTTTGCCAGCAATGTAATATATTTTAGCTTGGAATAAGCCGGATTTACGTATATCGCTTGTAGATTCAAATTGGAATGGGAGTCAGGATAGACTAATTCGGAAATAGCATCATCCTTAAGCTGGGATCTGTAACTACGATAGTGGAAGTGGGGTGTGACGAATGTGCAATCCCTCTTGTCAGTAAAACTGTTCCTTTTTTTATTGCTACTACAATACTTTCGTATCCTATTTACCACATAATATAAGTAATAAAGTAGCCTTCGTCTGATAACTGGTACTTCCATAATAGCCAGAATTCAAAGATATAGATATGAACTAGTTTGGCTGACTTATTAAATCGGTAAGGACATATTCTGGCAACTACCAGCCCCCAATATCCAATGATTGTGACGCATTGGTCAATCTAGTATCCTGATCCTGATATGCCGACTCATTGAAATAGGCATTAAACTCAAGTACATTTTCGAACCACATCCGCCTTTATCCATCATTAAAATATACTGATGTCCTTAGAGTAGATTCCAGTATTTTACTACCATCATTATTAACCTCGCTACATTAGAGTTAGCACTACTTGATCCCTTTTTTAGTTATTAATCCGAGGTATAACGTAATGCAGTTAGGTTAGGATAATAAAGTAGAAGGTCATCGCTGTATTTATCATTTCTATAGGGGGCACATCCGAGAAATTACAACTACACAGTATTGCAATGCCTAATTGTTTATCTGGATTAAATGCAATTAAGCTGCTATAACCATTTATACCACCATTACGCCAAATAATCTTTCTTCCGAGATCAGTTTGGATATTCCAATCAGATCCGACATATCCATAAGCAGGTGATTTATGTCCAGATGGGTCTACAAATGGTAGTTGGAATTCACTAACTGAATGTCGTATTGCACGGCTCTCTTGCATAGCGTCATTGAGCTTTGTATCTATCAATCCCATGTTAGCTGAAAGAAATTTCAACAGATCATTAACTGTGGAGT
>JAICVW010000142.1 GCA_025935105.1 Nitrososphaeraceae archaeon | reverse complement strand
TAGCCTATCTAATAGGGTTCCAAAAAAAGATCTATCAATGTCCTCGATACTTTTTTTCTTCCCAATAGGATCCCCGTCGTGACCGAATTCGTCTGGTCCTTTTAAATGTACGTAAATACAATCCATATTATGAAGGTTCTCCGCGCTGATCGTAGCCTTTGTTCGAAAGTCACCTGTTTCCGTAACCGGCAGTACCTTCATGCCTAAAATTCTAGATATCCCGATCTCGACGGGCATGTCAACTACCGCTGCAGTTTCCAAGTTATACCTCTTCTGGATTGGCTCGATTTCTGGAAGCTTATTCCCTGAATCCCTTAGAAGTATAGCGTTTATAAGCGGCTTCCTTTCCCTGTTACGGCTATCATTTACAGGATGAGACTTCAGTATACTCAAAGCTTGGTTCGAAAACTCATTTATGGTCTTTGCAGATAACAGAGCCGCCTGAGTATCATCCTCTGGCCGAGATTCAACTAGGTGTGTTTCCTCTGTAGATGGATTAACTACCCCAATTCCATTTATCTTCAAATAAGCTGGGTCGGTGTTCGTTACCTTATTTGAGAAGACTAAACTATCATGCCTGAATCTAACGATTAATCTATGGGCGATTGTAGGTTCGATATCACACGATATTTCAGGATCACTAAACTTTATTCGATTAGAGAGTGTCTGACAAATACTGTCGGCTTCAGCCTTAGTAATGTTTCTTCCAGCTCTTCGATCTATAATGCGAGAGTCGTTATCTATAGTAGCGAAGTTTCCTCTCATAGCTAAATCACCGTTTCGGAAATCTACGTCACAGCCGACTGTCTCTACTACCCCTCTGCCTACGTACTCGCTTTTCTCGAAACTATATCCTAGCATATTGAATACAGCAATGTCAGATTGGGGAGCAAGCCCTTCTTTTACTGTCACTGATTCTCCCATGCATCCGTTCTGGGCTAAATGGTCCATGTTCGGAGTTTGGGCTGCATCCAGTGGAGTGAGATTATCAAGATCTTTATGAGGAAGATCGCCCACTCCATCCAGCAAAATATATACGATTTTAACACCAGGTGTATTGTTATTCATCTCAATGAGATTCATTGCAAAGGCGAATTTATCTGTGATGCCGAATAATAGTGCTTTTATGTATTTTGACCTCGATAACCGTTCTCCTCCTAACTAATTGTATTATCAGCGATCAGGTAGAATCTGAAAGTAGAATCTGCCTTAATGAAGATCAGATACACAAGCTTTAATTAAAAGAGCTCATACGAAGTGATAAGAGGCAGACTTACGTTTGGGGGATTTGAGGAAGGATTATGTGTTAGACAAATTCGTGATTATACCAAGATCAACTGAAAATAAGGAAGAGAGTGCTAGACTGGACATTTCTTGTCCATACTGCCCAGGAAATGAGTCAATGACCGAACCCGCATCAATCGCTCTAGTAGCTAAGGACGGAATGCTCCAACGGCTTTCAGACACCGAAGAAAATATCGTCTGTGATTGGTGCGTCAGGGTCTTTCAGAGTGATGTTCCAGCAGTTACAACCAATTCTAGCCACATTTACTCTGACAAGCCGCTCTATAGCGAGCCAGCATATGGTTATCATCACATTCTCGTCGCTTCACCCGACCATGACCGAAAACTATCGGAAATATCTGTTGACCAATGGGCAAATGTATTGCTGGTCATTCAAGATAGAGTGAGATGGTTATACACACAAAAAAGTGTAACTTATGTTTCAGTTTATGTAGATAGCGGTGCCAAGGCCGGAGCTTCGGTTGCTCACCCGCATCTTAACATCGTCACCTTCTCTGCAATCCCCCCACAGATCGAGATAGAGGCTGAAGCGTCACACAGGTATATGAATGAGAATGGAAGCTGTCCTGCATGTAGCATAATATCGATAGAATCAGGCGGGCCTCGTCAGATATTGGGGACTGATAACTTTCTGTCTTTTTCACCTTGGGCTCCTACATACCCTTATGAGTTTTGGATATATCCTAAAAGACATACCACGGCATTCTCCAAAATTACTCAAAAGGAGATGACCGACCTAGCTTTAATTTTGCGAGCGACTTTGGGAGGGATGTCTAAGGCGCTTAACGAGGCACCGTTCAACTTAGTGTTTCATTTTGCACCGGAAAAGAAAAATAGCCGTCAAATTCACTGGCATATAGAAATTTATCCACAATTGTACTCTTGGTCCGGACTTGAAAGAGGATTTGGTGTTTATGTAAATAACGTAAGACCTGAAAAAGCTGCTGAAGTGTTAGGTTCTGCTTGCAGACGAGAGCTGGCCGGACTCGTGGGGATCACGTGAATCTTTGGATTACAATGTCCGATGGTAAAATTTGAATCCTGGGTTGCATTTGGCGCCCTCACTTCAGGAGTTCTGTTTGTTGCTCTGTTGGTATCTTTTTACAACTTTCTAATAGGTACAGGAGGGCATGGACCGCAAATTGCAGTTGATCCTCAGGGTGTCTTGGTGATGATAGTTTCTATTTCAGGGGTTCCTTCACTAATCCTGGCTGGTGCTGTAGGAGGGCTCTCCAAGTCAAAGCCGGCACAATTTTCAGGTGTTCTTCTAATCATAACTGCTGTCATAATGGTTGGAGGCATGGTGGCTGCTTGGCTTATCCTTTCAAAGATCAATACGTCATTTCTTGTGGCAGGGATGGACGCGGTCCCAATCATATTCACCGTAGCTGCACTGGGTGTTGGTGCTTATGGGGCATACTTGATTATAGCATCCAAAAGGCGCCGGCAGAGTTTTGAGGGGGCAGGCTTTGAAAGTGATATTTTATAGTTTATTAATAAAGAGAAGGTTGATACTCTTATCTATCAAGGTAAATACTTAGCTTCTTTAATATTCTATTTGCCTTTAGAACCACCTCTGAGGGTTCTTCGCCAAATATGATACACATTGCTTCCTTTCCAATAGATCCCTTATGATATATAACTTCGGCTTTAGGATTTCTTGCTAGTGCGAATTTTATCCCCCACGGAATTGACAACCCTTCCTTTCTCGAGATCTGAGGACCCTCTACACGCCTGTCATAGCTAGAGACTTCAAAGCCCGTTTTAATGATTCTTTCTACATACTTGTGAAATTTTATATTAATGGCTGACCTCATCAGCGGATTCGAATTCATGTAAACTAGAACCGCTGAAGCAACATGTCGGGACGCACCGAATTCTACAGTTCGTGACGCACAGAGAGCTCCTTCTCCGTATTTTACTATTCTACCCTTGATTGCGGCGACATCATCAAGTTCTTTAGCGTCAGGCAAAGCAAACACTAGATTTGACTGAGTCTCCGGTATTAATTCCCCGAATCGATTAAGGGTCTCAACGGCTTCGGACGCAGCGCGCAGTTTCATTAAAACGGTATATCTATTTGCATCATCGTAAAATGATAAAGCAGGATGTGCTACCGCAAGACCTGCTCCGATCTTTAAATTATTACGAATGGCATTCTGTACATATCTGTTGGCCAAAACGAATGCGCTAGCGACAGTATAACCCCTTGCCAGAAACGCGGTAACCGCTGCAGAGAAATTGCAGCCAGAACCATGTATTTCTGATATCTTCAACCTGTCATTGGAGATTTCCAAAAATTTTGATTCTGCACTTAAGAGGATGTCCGTAAGTTTATTTCTGTATAAATGATTGCCCTTAATTATGACATTCTTTGCGCCGAGATTTTTTAACCTATTTGCTGCTTTCTTTAGGTCACCTCGGGTTACAATCCTGAACCTTACTATTTCTTCTGCTTCAGAGTGATTGGGAGTTATGACAGTTGAGAGCGGTATTAGTTCAGTTCTGAAAGTGTCCAAAGCATCGGGTAGCAGAAGCCTTGCTCCTGTTCCTGCAGCAAAAATAGGATCAACAACTATAGGAGCGCGGATCGATTTTAGTGATTCCTTTATTACATGGATATTCTTTTTGTTGTAGACCATTCCAATCTTAATTGCATTTGGAGGGATGTCACGAATCGTAGAATTGATCTGGTCTGCAACCGCCCTGCAGTCAAGCTCTGTGATGCTTGAGACTTTTTTAGTGTTTTGAGCAGTTATTGCAGTAATCGCGGTACATCCATAGACACCCAAGTTTGTCAATGTCTTAAGGTCAGCCTGGACTCCAGCTGCCCCCCCTGAATCACTCCCGGCTATCGAAAGACCAATCTTGAACTGCATGAGTCTCACAGGTCGAAGAATTTATTCAATTTATCCTTGCCACAGTTTTGAAATATGATTATAATCGTATTTCCGCATGCAACTGGCCTTACACACGGAAGGAAAAGACATAGGTACGCTAAGGTTCGGTCTGCTAATTTTTCTCACTTACTGTGCTCAAGTTGCAAAAGAGATCCAAGGTGCTGATTTCCTGTCTTTGTGTCTCAGCATTATAACCCTTCAGGACTAGAGCTGAAATCTCATGGTAGAGGCTTCTAGCTCCAGTATGGGAACATAGATTGACTGCGCATCAGTTCCAACGCTTTCAACAAAACTGAATTCGCCAGTAAACCTCTTGAGTTGAATGAACTTTTCCTTTGGCATGTTTCCTTCAATCACGTAGTGGACTATAACTCCGCCCACAGTTCCGGTTTGAATAAACAAGATGTCTTGGCCTTGATGAACTATGTGATAAAGCATAGGAGTTAAGCCAAGCGCGGATTGCGCAGAATAGACTATGACTTTTAGCATATCACCCAAGCTTCTATATTTAAGGTATGTTTCGTTCACCGATTGAGACATACTAAGAGTCTATAGGCACATGATTATAGACGTTTGCTAAAAAAAATCAATTTGTGTGCTGTTTTTTGACACGTCAATCGAAACCCGTTGTATTGTTAATCCAGGCATTAAGATTAATTAGAATGTGTAAATTCTTGAAGTGTGAATTTTCTGTTACTCCCAAATGGTTTGAAAGGGCGTCCGTTTCCGTGATAGAACTTCGAAAAGAATTCAACATACAGCAGTCTTGCCCCTTGAATCCCTGGTTCAAAAACTCCCAATATTATGTTAAAAATATGTCCAACAAAAAAGATCAAAACGCCCAAGATAATAATTGGGATAGCGTGATGAAGTGATCTAGTAAAAATAAAGTCAATTACATCAGCGAGGATCACTGAAGCTAATAATATTCCAACGATCCTGGTATATGAAAGGATATGACTAATAATTGAAGGCAACTCCATAATAGCCCTAACACCCTCACCCAAGAACATCAAGCCAACTCCAGCAAATATTAGTCCAAAGTAAAGGATCCCTTGCACATGGTGGATCGGGTTGATATGACTGTGGTGCAACAAAGCCAAACCAGTCAAGACTATTCCCCAGCCAAACAAAAGCCAACCGACCTTTCCTATCATATGCCGCTTTTGACCTTCTCTTAGAGTGTTTATAATGCCAAGCACCAACCCGAATGAGACCATTCCTAGTCCGAAATAACCGCTCACCAGTAGCAACTTTTTCAGTCCAGTAGTACCGATTGGGTCCAAAAAGGCTCCACTTGCAGGTAAGAAGCCATGTGTATTGTGGAAAAGATAGCTATTTGGATGAAACCCAAAAAATAGGTTAAAACAAAATCCCAATATTATTGCAATGATAGCACCTGGTATCATTGCCTTGGCCAATTTTACCATCTGACTTGGTTTAACGATAGTTTTGGCAAAATTCCGCAAAGGTTTTGGCATGATATTTAAATCGCGTTTTCCTTTCTCCACGCGACGTATGACCCATATCGAAACAAGAAGTATAACCAATCCATACCCCATGTCTCCAAGCATCATACCATAAAAAAGAGGGAAAATTAAACCGAAGATCAAGGTAGGATCGAACTCGTCACCTGAAGGCAGAGAGTAGAACCTTACAAAAGACTCAAAGACTCGAAATCTTTTTGGGTTAGCCAATAATGTGGGGGGTTTTTCCTTGGATTCAAGATCAAATAGAATTGTGCCCTTGGCATGTTGCTCCAACAATTTCCTTATCTCCTCAAACCTAGGTTTCGGTACCCATCCTTCCAATGCAAAGGCATCTGTGCTTAGACCAAAATTTTCAGTGATTTCCTGTTTTTTACTTTCTATTTCCAGCTGTTCTTGAATGCTAACTATGCTCTCGTAGTATTTTTTAGAAATATCAAGGAGCTCATCTTGAATGTGATTAAGTTTCTGTGACGTTTGCTCCTTTTGATCCTTTTGTTCCTGAATAATATTCGAAACATTCCCGGTTAATTTCGGAACCGGTTCAAGGCCAATTGAATTGGCTTGAACTAGTGAAGCAAGTGTCTGCGACGGAAAGTTCGAGAATGCTACCAGGACAAAGCGAGTAACTTCCTTAGATTGCTTACCCTTATTACTCGTCTTGCGTTCACTAGGCTCCTGAACATAGAGGACAAAATTGCTTTTCCATTCTTCAAGAGCTTTTTTAAATTCCAAGAATTTATCAGAAGTAGCGCGCCCAAAATAGGATTGCCCGGCGCGCAACTGCAAAATTCTCAAATCCTCAGGAAAGAATGAAAACTCTTCGAGAAGTCTCAAATTGTTCTGTATCTCATTCAGACGTGTAAGAAGGCCTTCCTTCTCATTCTCAAGATGGCCAACCCTATTATCGATATCGATTGATCTAGTCAGCTTGAGGATTTCATCTATGGACTGAAATTGTCGCCGTTGCGATACAGGAGCCGGAGGCAGTGCAGCTCTCAATGCCCTCATACGAAGAAGCTGGTCTGACAGAAGTACGTCACGGTAAGGGTCAGGTTCTCTTCCGCCGCTTAGCAGCGATGCTGCATCCTTGGAGAG
>JAICVW010000106.1 GCA_025935105.1 Nitrososphaeraceae archaeon | reverse complement strand
CTATAGATGAAGTAGAACAGTACTTTCCGGGATTCAAGGCTTTCATAGATTCTACAGAACAAGAAATTCCAAGACCTAAGAACAAAAGAAGAAGGAATAGTTACTATTCAGGTAGAAAGAAGAAACATACTGTCAAGACACAATACGTGATAAACAGTATGGGAGTAATACTGCACAAAAACAGGTCATGATCGGGGAAGAATACATTACTATGAAATTTTCAAAAGTAAACATCCTACACTTCCTCTGCAAGTTGAAAATATCCTTGACCTTGGTCACTTGGGAGTTAAGAGCGACTTTCCCAATGTAAAGTATGTACTGTCATTTAGAAAGAAAATGAAAGATGAACTCTCAAATAAAGAAAAGAAAAGAGGTACAATAGAAGACATTACAAACTAAGGGTAATAGTCGAGCATACGATAAGCAGAATTAAAATTAGATATAATGGGTAACAAGTTTAGAAGCAAACTTAAGATACGATCATGCTTCTGACATAGTCTAGGGACCGGTAAATTTCAGAATAATGATGCGGGCAGATAAGACGTTACTATAACATAACAGGTTACACTAGAGCGTCGCAGACAGATTTTCTCTTATAATTACACAATAGGCATAATAGTTAACACAAAAAAGTATGTGAAGTTACTTGAAATTTACGTTTGAGTCTCTCCACAAGCAGGACATGTACGAGCAGGTTTGGACATTCGGGCGCCACATTCGATACAATACTTGGTCGAGGAGCCACCACACACACCAACAGATTTGTTTGACATTGGCATAATATTCAAACCTATAGTGTATATTTAAAGACAATTGTGAAATTGCCAACGCGAATTAGGCGCATAGTAAAATCTTAGAGTAGAAACTACCTAATAGACAATTCAGCAACTATACTATCGCATCTAGAACATTGAGGAGGCTATTGTGTAATGGCTGGGTAAGGCTTTTAATAAATAGAATCTTCATAGATCTCTACATCCACATCTTTCGTTTTGCTACTTGCAAATACACGTTTTCAATCAAACTGCAAATATGTCTTTCGAGTTACCTGATCGATTACCATGACTGAGAACGGATCAAAATACTTTCCCTCAAGTTCCCTGACTTTACCCTGAAAAACGGTCTCCCTATCGTTATGAGTCAAGAACTCATACACATAAACTTTCAAATTTGAGGTGTCAACTTCATTTTTTCTCAGGAAGATGGCAATATCTGAATGCATGAAATTTTTCACCGGATTTTTGGGCCAGGGTCTAGGTAGTAATATTATGCTCTTACGATCCGTCAAGGCCTTAAGTAATTCCAATTTTTTGCATTCTATTTCCCCACTTACGTGAAATGTAATTACATGTGCCTTATCAATCGGCACTTTAGATTTAGCTGCAGCAACTTGTATTGAACTTATACCAGGAATGATTTCGACATTGTCATCACCGAAAATTTCGAGAAGACGGTCGACAACCTCAGACTCAGAAAAATTTACATCTCCAGTAAACGGTACGGTACAGTAATCACTTGCAGTCATTTCATTGTAGATCTCATTATAAACAATTTCTTGATTCTCCATAGTGATTTCAGTAACGTTTTGGATACGTCTATCTATCACATCCTCTATAATATTAAGAGTAGACTTATATCCAATTATATAGCGAGATTTGCTGATAGCATTCTTCGCGACTTCCGTCAAATATTTCGCAGAGCCAGGACCTACTCCAATAGCAAATAGCCTCTTTGACAAATCAACATTTAGATGACTCGTACTAGGCTTTAAACCTCGCTCTTTTACTATTGATATATCCCTAACTGATTGGGAAAGTATGGATTCAGAAAGGGAACTTTTATCTAAAATAGACAGAATAGTACGGCTATTTATCATTAAAATTACATCCTTATTATAAGGACTTACTTTAAAGGCATCGTCAAACTATTCTTTGTAAGATGTCTGTACACTAATTAAAATAACGTATTATTAAATCCATTTTGTGCATAGTGCTTTATTAGCAATCGCTCTGAAAGGCCTCGGTCCATGCTTACGTCTAAGGGAATTTCAAGCAAGTTCTGGGATTAGGGGAGAGACGACGGCAAGAGATGTTTTAAATTATCTGGTCAGAAATGGGATTGGACAACGTTCTCAATGCACCTACTCATTTTCCAAGATAGATAAAATGAAACTTGCCATACATGCACTTGAAAATGGTAACGATTTAGAAACTATTTCCAGAGCTTTAAGCTGGCAAGATTTCGAGGCATTAACCTCAACTCTCCTCAATTTGGCCGGCTACACACCCGAGTGTAATATTTATCTATCAGAGCCGTACAGAATGCAAATTGATGTAGTTGGAGTAAATCCTAATTCTTGCTTAGCCATAGTGGCCGATTGTAAACATTGGAAGAAAAATCACCTCTCTTCAATGTTAAACCATGCAAGAAAGCAAGCTATGAGGTCGATCGAATTACTTAAGTGTAGACGGAATATTTCTCAAGCTATTCCTATAGTATTGACTCTTTATCCAATGGATGTGAAATTTATGGAAGGTATCCCCATCGTTCCTGTATCCAAATTCGATTCATTTATTCAGGATTTGTCTATTTCTCTCCACGAGATTAAGGTTCTATCCAGAGACATGATACCTAAATTTTGATGTGGATGAGAAGCAGTCACTCTCATGTTGTCTTTGGAAACAGATACGTATTGCAGATCGACGTAAACATGTCTAGTTAAGGTAAATCATAAAAGCTCAGATAGAAATATTTCAGATCAAAATTCGATAATATAATTAGACCTTAGAAATGGTTCAATGAAATTGCTTGGAGTTACACGTCAATGGGAAGGCCCATTCTATCCCTCTGGTACTGAGAATTATCGTTGGTTAAACTATTATTCTCATGTATTTGATTATGTAGAAATTGATTCTTCGTTCTATATGACACCCAGCTTACGGATCGTCAAGAATTGGGCCATGAAAACACCCAAGAATTTCAAATTCCCGCTGCCCAGCTACAAAAGACTTTTTAAAAATGGTGGATAAGACAAAGAAAGACTACTTAAGTTCATGATCAACTTACTAACTTTGATAGATCCAAATCACAGAAAAAGGTAAATAAAAAGGGCCAATAAAACCCGATAGCCAAATTATAGTTTGATATATTACAATGATGTGGTCATTAATATCCCTAAGCTACCACTAAATTCGTTTGGTCTTCTGCATCAAAGGTTCAATTTTTTACAACCTTTTGATGTATTTTAATAGGCGCGCGTATAGTCCCTGTATTTGTTTATCCGCATTCTATTACCGAATTTGGTCAGAAGAATGCGACAAGTATGTTTTCGTTTAGATTCATCACTTTCATCAAGTCATAATCCCAATAGGTTCTGCACGCCAAGTATAATGATACTAATTTGATTAATGAAAAGCATTGTCAGAACTAACGGGGTGATCAAAATTCCAACAAGGAGAAAGCCCTGCGCCAGACCAATTTTTCTCACCTTACTATTATTAATTTCACTGTTTATACGGTTACACTGCAAGTAGTCATCAATCATGTTTTTTTGGAATGACCTGCGAAAACTGTAATGTGAAGGTCCGTTTGGGATATACGATGACTGTGAATGTATGTGCTGTCATGATAGCCCAAGAGGTGAGGATGGATTGCTGGATAAATATGATTCTGTTGAAGAACAAATGTATACAAATTATTTATTTGATAGCTTACGTAAATGTTGTGAGGAAGAGGAGCCGCAGCCTGCCAGCAGCGGGGATGGGCTGTGACAAATGACAGCTAAGACGTTCTGCGAGCTTTAGCACGTCCTGGTTTTCGAGCATTTAATTTACTCATTGGAGCTAGGAGGCATAAATGACAAGTGTTATCAATAATAAGGTTAACAGCCATGAAGGGCGTGACGGTAGATAGATTGTGACAGTGGTTGTAATACAGAGACCTAATGAGCTTAGAGTTATATAGCACAGTTAGTGTCAAATTTTTAAATGACAGAATGTCCTCGGTGTCACTCTAGGGATAATGACATCGTCGCAACTACCACAGCAGGTATTAAAAAATACAGATGTAGAGCAAATCCAACTCACATATGGCAAGATCCACATAGGACGTTGAGATACATGTGAATAATTAATTTATAAACCAAAAAACTGATTCAAATTATGAGTGTGCCGGACAGGTGTTGAATCATGTAATTGGAGATAAGATACTTGTCTAACACTCGCGATCTACCAAATTACACAAAATTCAGAGTTATCAAGCCCTAAAAATGCGATAAGTCTTTTGCCTATTATATGCAATTCTTCTATTCTAGCTCTAAAATCCGGTACCATTACAATTACTTTGCTGCTAATCGAGGACTCATCTACGTTCAAATCAAGGAAATCAATAGTAGCATCAAAGCATTCTAGAATATAATGGCAGGTTCAATCTAGCATTAATCCCAAAGGGATGAATACTTTGAAAAGGCGGATATTGAGGCAAACATTCGAAATAATGAGTAGGCAATTCTGCATAAAATAATCCTAGCGACTTACCAGAGGGAATAAACTGTCGTGTCAGTTGTTCCATGGCTATAATTTATTGGACCAAAAACAAATTAAGCCCTTACTTTCTTGCCGTTTTACACTAGCTTTCAAGTTTTCTCTTTTCCGGTGTTGTGATAAGAGTGGAGATAATGTAAATAAATTCCTCCAAAGTCCTAATCAGTTTGTCTTTTTGTGGTTTCTTCTCCTATGTGAGGTCGTGGGTTTGGTTCGTATGTTATGGGTTCTTCGATATTTGGTATTTTGTCCGTTTTGGTTCAATGTGGATATGATAATGCGGGAACAGGAAGTGAAAAACTAGAATCGTTGTACAACAAGCTGGCAAAGTTAGATGATATACGCAGCCAACCTGTGAACCAGAAATACCCAGGGTTCATAACTGTAGAGTACTAGATGCCTATGGATCGTGTAACATAGCATTAGCAAGACTTAACTTTTAGTATGGCATTATCACATGTTGATGACTTTAAACCTAAACTGTAAGGACGCCGGTGATCCTGTCTGTACACACACAATGTACGGCGAAACCGAGGAAGAATTATTACAAAATGCAAAGAAGCATGGAATAGACGTCCATGGGTATACTGAACAAAGTTGGAATGAAGAAATAGCAAAAAACACAGATCATTTTCGTAAGCTCATAAAGACTTCTTAGACTATCAGAAATAAGAGACTAATAGTTCTCCTTTCTTTCTTGTTTGAGATAGATTAGGTAAAGGATTCTTTATCGGCTGGGTTTGGACGAGTTTGAATCCAACTTTCTCAAGAACACTGGCCTAAACTACTCCTATACCAGAGAGTTCGAAGTTAATAGTCCCGTTATTAGTAATCTGTCAACCAAACCAGCACTTGACGAACTTTATGTTCTCATTTGTAGCTTACAAAACAATCTAGAACAAGCCTTACGAATACTGAGAGTTTCAGGTGACGGTTTAGAAGTCTTGGCATTGATTAGACAGCCACTAGACAGCTTAAAGGCATTAAAAAATAATCAGAATCTAATATCAGATATATCTAAGGACTTGTATGTCACCATGAAAATTTTTGAGGATTTGATACCCTCAACACCAGGCGCACAAGTCGCTGCTGAAGGAGTGGTTAAGCAATTATTCTTGATATTAGATGCCGCCCATACAAAAATTAGAGGTTTACCTCAAACATATAAAATGAGTCCTGACTACTCTGATGCAGAATTCTCGTTAACTTTAGCTCTAACCGTTACAAATTATCTGATAAATAGAATTAGGGTTTCTTGTCGATAACATCTAATTGATCATATTTAATTTATATGTCTTTCACTTACATGTAATACAGATTACATAAAATGCGGTTTCGGGATGACAACAATGACAGCAATCAAGATTTGATAAAAGATGCTAAACGCGAAGCCAGAGAAATATACACTATGGGGAACAAGCAATGACACCCGAAGAGAATTATGGTAATGCACTTAAGGATATGGTTGATGAAGCATGAAAAAGACCACTAGCTTCTAATCTCCCACATTAGAGAAGAATATACAGTATTTCAGATCGAGCCAATTAAAAAAGTCATAAGTAAGCAGAAGAGATATAAATAAATGGAGAGGTAGGGGTTTTAGTCACTTACTTCTGTTTTGTTGTGCCTCGCCTAATATTTTTGTCAACTTTTCTTGGAACTCTTGGTTGGCAGAGGTTTTTTGTACCATGGCTTGCCATTGTTTTCCCATACTCTCCATGAATGCATCCGCAAGTTTGTCCATTGTGGGGCCATATGTAGTCTCTATTCGCTTCTTTATCTTCTCCACCATTAACTCTGATTGTGCAGAAAAGAACGCTTTATACCAAAGAGGGATCAACATCTGGGCTGGATTCATAGATTCTCCTCCACCTCCCATCCTATTTTGTTTATGTGAATAGCCATGCATGGGTTCACATCCTGGGCATGATGCTGCACCGGGATGACATGGACATCCACAGGATTCTTCGCTCGGTCCACAGTCATGCCTACTACATTGATTTTCCATTTACATTATTCACTGCAGCAAATAATGAGTTGGAGATAATTAAGTATGGTAGTCCTTTATTACTGACTCAGTTAGGTTTAGAGTATCAAGTTATCAATAAATTACTACTGAATTTATAAACTCGTAGCAATAAATAAGATGGCGCCACCATAATGTTATTTCTACAATAGCCTTCCCACCTGAAACATCAATGCTTTAATCACCATTGTTTTGCGTCAAGTCTATTTAATAATAGATCGTGTCATGGCTATACTCGGGGTTGAACAATGTTAGAAGTCGACTCAAACCTTTCTATTTGAATATCAACGCTTCTTTTATTTCTAGGCAGTCAGTCATTAACCGCAAAAGATGATCGCTAATCATTAGAAACAAACCCAGTCGTACCAAAGCCACCTACACATTTTATCATGCCATTTTCATGGGTGTTCGCAATTTACAATGCGTATCATCGTTTTGACTATTCTAGCACAGGTGTATGGCTTGATCCTAACGCCGTCGAATAATATTACCCCCCGTTATAATTTTAACAATAAAAAAGAAGGGACTTTTTGCGTTCTAATTATTTGATTCTGTTTTCTATTACGGATGCACGCAGCCGCATGAAAAACTCCTCTGAGACGTGTACTAACCTCATAATAAACCAGGATGTTGTTTATTCCTCGTAGGAGTCACCTAACGTATAGGTAGGTAGAATTTATTTGTCGGAACAGAATTGCTAGGACTGATTGGTTGGTGTGATTGTTGTTGTTGTTGTTGTGGTTGAATTATGGTTGTGCCAATTGGGCCAATGTAAGGGTTATGCTTTATCATAATATATACTACAGCTGGATTAGTACTAATAACTCCATGATTGTCCATAACTCTTAAGCTAAATCCTAATACTGTGTCTGGATGTACTATTGGAGCAGTAAATGTTGGAGTTGCAGTATTGGCTCCAATCAAGGTTATAGGAACT
>JAICVW010000475.1 GCA_025935105.1 Nitrososphaeraceae archaeon | reverse complement strand
GCAAATATTCAAAAACTTCGCGTGTAAAATGGTATACTCCAGCATTAATCCATTTGTCTTTGATTATGGGCTTCTCAAGAAAGCCCATTACGTTTGACTGCCCATCAATCTCAACTACACCATAAGGGCTTCTTAATGGAACTAGCGCCAATGATGCCATGTCGCTTGCGCGAAGTTCATTAGGATCAAGATCTGTAAGTATATCTCCATTCACCATGAAAAAGCCGTCGTCTTTTAGCCCACCTAGTAAGCTCTCCGCATTCTTCAGTGCACCACCTGTTCCTAATGGCTCCTCCTCTACCGCATAACCTACTTTGACCCCAAACCTATTTCCGCTGCCAATATAATCAATAATTTGTTCTTTAAGGTAGCCAACACATATCAAAATTTCATTGATGTCATGCTGTTTGAACCATCTAATCTGCCATTCAATTATGGGAGTGTTTGACACTTCAATCATTGGCTTGGGCCTTTCATCAGTCAATGGCCTCAATCTCTTGCCTAAGCCTCCAGCCAAGATAATTGCCTTCATTGACTCAAAACCATATTGATTTGTATAAATAAGTATGGTGTAGTTTACGACTCCAAAACAGTAGCAGTTGTTCAAAGTTTTTCCTAGACCGGGATTCTTTTGACATTACTCATTACATCAACCATCAGGGCTTGAGATTTGTAATAACTTCAAAATGCCAAAATCTTGTCAAGAATTTTGTCATCCAATTCAAGTTGTGATTGTCTTTCCCTTCTTAGTCTTGGTATCGTGAAAATTGACTCAATATCGCAAAACCTTCTCACTGCATCCACTAGTTGTCTATCTATTACGCTCGGTCGACAAGGGAAACTGTTTAGCACTAAACCAGCTACTCTCAATCCATAATTTCGTGAGACATGAAGTGTCAGCAGTATGTGATTCAATATACCTATCTTACAACTAGCAACAACTATCATAGGAGCGTTAAGAACTCGTGCAAAATCCGCAAAGGTTTCTTTTTCAGTTAAAGGAACCATTAAGCCTCCAATGCCCTCAATGATAAGGAAATCATGTTTAGTTTTTAGTTTCTCTAAAGAGCTCACGGCCCCCATAATTGTTATCGGTATTTCCTTCGTAATAGATGCGGCCACAAATGGCGCGGCCGGTAAGGAATAGAAGAACGGATTAATTTCATGATCATAATCGTCTACACCAGCAGCTTTAGCCAAAATAGCAGTATCCTCGGAGCGGTATTTAACCGAGTACCTTTCTTTAGACGCAGCAAAAGGTTTCATAACTCCCACATTGATACCTTTAGATCTGAGGCTTCGAGCCAATGCGGCTGCCACTGTAGTCTTGCCCACTCCTGTATCAGTGCCAGTCACGACAATTGATCTCATAGGGTTGTTATTACTGCACCATCTAGCAACTAATTAAGATGCACTTAGTTGACGCGGATAAAAAGTATGTTTGGCACCCATATACCCAAATGCTGGACTGGACGAGATGGGATAATAAAGTTATAGTTGGTGCAAAAGGGTTCTACCTCATTGATAGCAAAGGAAGGGAGTATTTGGACGGTATTGCGAGCATGTGGTGTAATGTTTGGGGACACAGTGACAACGAAATACTCCAGAGCATGTCAGAACAGATTCGGGCACTACCGCATTCAACCCTTTTCGGACTAGCCAGTGCCCCATCAATTACTCTCGCAGAGAAGCTGTTAAGGTTGTGTAAAGGCATGCAAAAGGTGTTTTATTCTGACAATGGCTCGACCGCAATTGAGGTTGCAATGAAAATGGCAGTCCAATACTGGCACAACAAGGGCATGCGGAAAAAAAGATACTTTATATCTCTTGAAAATGGATATCACGGAGACACCTTCGGCGCAATGTCGCTTGGTTACCTCCCAAAGTTTTTCCGTCCCTACCGGCATCTCCTATTGAAAGTCTACAAAGCTCCCAGTCCTAGGGCAACCGATCAAACGGCTGCCAAAGATACTAACACAGACCTGGCACAAGTAGAGAAGGTTGTTTCTAAACATAAGGACTCGTGTGCAGCATTGATAATGGAAAGCGGAGCACAAATTGCCGGCGGGGGCATAATTTACAAAAAAGACTACCAGAGAAGAATCTCCGAAATATGCAAGCAATATGGTCTCCTTTTTATTCTCGATGAAATTGCAACAGGATTTGGGAGACTAGGAAACATGGTGGAATATCTTGCTCAACGATCCAGACCTGATATAGTCTGTCTCGGCAAGGCACTCACTGGAGGATATTCTCCTCTTGCCGTTACTCTTACGACAGCAGAGATCTATAATGCCTTTCTTGGATCGTACACAGAGGCTAAACATCTGAGTCACGGACATACATTCACAGGTCATGCAGTTGGCTGTGCTGCAGCGATCACAAACCTCGAGTTATTCCACAAATATAACTTGATAAAAAGAATAAGGGACAATGCAGTTTACCTTCGTAGAAGGCTCAACGAATTAAACTCACCAATCGTAGCCAACCCAAGACAGAAGGGATTGTTTGCAGCGTTTGAGTTACAGCAAAACGACAAACCTATTACCATCATGCAGAAAGATGAGATCTTACAGTACTTTGTTATGCGCGAGTCCATGAAAATGGGAGTCATCCTCAGGCCACTAGGCAATACTATGGTAATCATACCTCCGTTGGCCATTCCTAGGAGAGATTTAGCAAGGATCATGGACGTTCAGATGAGCCTAGTGAAGAGGATTGAGAAGATATAGGGGCTTGACGCAGTTCTTTATATAAAGTTGCCTTAGAAACTCCTAGCGCACTCGCAATTTTTGTTCTCGGAGTATTAGTTGAAAGAAGTCTAATTAATTTATCCTTATCGACTATCTTTTTGGGTCTTCCCACGATTACGCCAGACGCTTTGGCTCTAGCCATGCCATCCTTCGTTCTTTGCACCAACAACTCCCTTTCCCTTTCAGCGACCCAAGTAAGGATACCGATCATCAGCCGTCTGATGCTCGGCTCAGTATTTTCTAGAAATGATTCTCGCGGTGAGCATGAAATTAGTGGCGCATATTGCTCAATGGCCTTAATTGCGTCCAGAGTATCCCAAAAGGTCCTACCTACTCTCGACAGCTCATAAACAAGAACAGCGTCTATCGCTTCATCTTTGGCTATCGACAAAAGCTCTTGGAATGCCTTGCGCTTTATCGCAGGAATCTTACCACTAATTGAAGTGTCTTCGAAAAAATCGATCATTGTGTATCCGTGTTCAGATGCCCATTTCTGCAGAAACAATTTTTGGTTTAGAATAGTCTGATCGTCAGTGCTTACTCTTAGATATCCAAATGCATATTTCACGATTATTGACTAAT
>JAICVW010000490.1 GCA_025935105.1 Nitrososphaeraceae archaeon | reverse complement strand
TTTGCTACAATATAACACAATATAAATAGCATTACTAGTAAGTTGGCCACTAGTAAGCATCTCAAAGATTTTGAAAGCTGAAGGTTCCATGGATGACAATTGGATTACTAGTATTTTACTTCTATTTTTATATTGTTCCTAGAATATGAATTTAATTTTACAACATGCTTGGTCGGTCGCATTTTGGTCTTGTTGTACAACATTATCCTTACCTATGAAGGTGACTTGACGAATGAAATTTCCGCTTTTTATTTCTGGTCTTTGTCATCATAGCAGTTGGTGTAAAAGTGCTAAGATATGTGATAGTATACTACTTTTCTACCCAATTATCACCTTGTTTTTCGTACTTTCTTTTCACAGCTGCCCATGCTGTCTTGTGTGCTACCTGTTCAGCGCTTTGTTTTTTGTCCTCTCATAATATAGAATCTACCTTAAGAGAGTACATAGTTGAGGATGACAACGATCTTAGAACAGGTTTTTTCGATACATCTATTGAATAGGCTAATCAACAAGGAAGGAATTACTGAATGTTTTGATGGGATTAATAGAGTATAGCGAATTAGACATATCTAATGGTTACATTTATTTATGATGCATTCTCAATAGTTACAATGATGTATACTGACCCCAGTCAAATCAACGTCCTTTTGTTTTTTATCCGTCTCTCGGATGTTTCTCACCATCTCTTTGTGTCTCGGTTAGTTTACTGGATGCTTCCTGTTTATTAGATATTGAAATGCGCTCTCTTGTTTGGTTTGTTGGCTACAACTTCCACAAGTCCATATTCCCTAGAAGTGGCTGGATGTACATTAATCGATCAAGTTAGTCTGATTTGACAACCGTTGGAAAAATATTCTTCAGATGGTGATTTATCCTATAATAGAATAAGCATGGCTGGTTGCCTCGTTAGTTATCATCAGAGTCTAACCGCATTTGTTCAATAAAGTTCGACAGGAAGAGATGTCGATTGATATTATTTTTCAAATCATCCTTTAAGTAACCTTTGGATGAGTTACTGCGGTTACACATGCCACATAGACATAGGGGGTTTTTAGACTTATCATAAGATAATTCTTGGGTGTACCAGTTTACATATGTCATTTGGAAATAAATGGGTAAAACCCCACACAGAAAACGTGGGAAATAGACTTTTAGAGGGGCTAAAACCACAGGCTCCACTTAAGCCTAGAATAGAAGAAGCACAGAATAGGCTAAATCTTCAGATTTCAAAACTTGATGGTATTTCTACGAAGTTGCAGGAAAAAGATCAACACATCTTTAAGCGAATAGTTCATTCCTTACAAAACCATAATTCTCATTACGCAAAGGTGTTGTCTAGTGAATTATCTCAAGTCAGAAAAATGAAACAGATGGCCATGTCAGCAAAGTTGGCTCTTGAACAAATTCAGCTGAGATTAAACACTATTACTGAATTAGGAAATGTTGTTGTAACTCTTAGTCCGGCCATGTCTGAGATAAAGGGAATTCAAGGAAGCCTGTCATCGATGATGCCAAAAGCAGATCAATCACTATGTGAAATATCAGATCTTTTGGGTAATATAATGAATGAGTCTGGACATATTCCAACAGCCGACATAGCTCCAAGTAGCCAAGGATTGAGTGAAGATGCAATGAAAATCATAGAAGAAGCTAGCACAATAGTGGAAGAAAGTATGAAAGACAAGTTCCCAGACTTACCATTAACAACTACTACTCAAACAAGCAAAACAGAGGCCTCGTTGTTCTAAGTCGACTGCAGCCACTCACTATTTTTTTAGATTTATTTAAATTAATTTAAAGTAGATGATAGATTCACGGTAAAAGGCAAGGATTGGATAAACGGCCTAATCATTTCAGAATCTTGTCTATAATATTTGCCAGCTTCTTAATACTAAGCGGTTTTTCTATATAGCATTCCTCTTGAACTTCAGGGTAACGGTGCTTGTATTTTTCATAAAAAGTATTTGACGCTGATATAAAGCATATCTGGATATTCTCGTCTATCTTTCTCAAAGCCATTTAACCCTTGCATTAGTACATCAAGTAGTAACAGGTCATAACACTCCTCTTGAAATTCCTAGACTACTAATCGGTATTCTTCAAGTATGAAGGTTTCTGCAATGGTTTTAAACTATGTTGCTTCATCCAGGTGTGATAGAAATGAGTGAAGAAGAAGATCTCGAATCAGCCCAGAAAGATCAAAAGAAGATAGGCAAAGCATCTTCAGACCCAGGAACAACAGGTCCAGCTGAGAGCCTGCGGGGAGAAGCAGCCGAAATGACCGACGAAGATGAGGATTCAGAGGAGCCAGCATAATATCTGGAATCCAAGAAAGGAAACTAACTAATTAATCCTTTTTTATTGTGTGCATAGTTGTTCTTGCTATCCAAAGGTCTTCTAGGTAAGAAGAATATATGAAATATCATCAACCATAGTTTTTATATTTGATCAGGATCTTGTCTTCTGCTAGAATTTTATATCTATGTATCCAACGATACACAGAAAGTAAGACCTTCAAAGAAATAGCCCAACGTGCACATTGTCTTTTCGTGATATTGACGCCATAGTTAAGCGAAATAAAGAGGAAATAGAAGGACAAAATGGCCAACTAGCAGAGAAAGTTAGCGATGAGATCTAGGACTAAAACTACACAGGCTATCAAATTATTCTCAGAAGGCAAACGTCCTGTTGATGTTGTAATTGAGTTAGACTTGCCTGCTGACGAAGTACATGCAATACATCGAGAGTTTTTAGAATTAAATAATATGCATAAACTAGTTGAAGTTTATGATAAAATAGAGGGCTATCTTCTAGAACTCCAATATATTCAATCCATTCTAGAGGATTGGGAAGAAATGAAGTACTTGAGATATTAAAGGTTAGGGACATAATACCTATGTTGTCAAAGATACGATTCCTATATGTTGAATTACGTCTAGATATTTCAAGTTAATATCCACACCTAATTTCAAGATGGTGTCTCCGTGGAGTGAGACAGAGGATGTCTCGTAAGGAACCAACTACAACAGCAAACCAATTATTCTAAATCCAATTCTTCTCTTACTTTCTTTACCAAAGTATCTATATCGACTGGTTTTGGAATAAAGCATTTTATACCATCTATGAGCTGGGGCGGTGGTTCTCTCAAGTCCTCCTTGTATATCTCAGATCCCGTTAGAAAACATATTTTTATCTTATCATCTATTTTCCTTATCTCTTTATACAATTCATATCCATTCATTTTAGGCATATTGATGTCAAGTA
>JAICVW010000516.1 GCA_025935105.1 Nitrososphaeraceae archaeon | reverse complement strand
GAACCTAATTGAAACTGGTATAGATAATGAAACCAAATATGGTAAAACCAGAACAGCCCAAATTAAGACCTCTGTTTTTGCAACATGCAATAATGTTGGAAAGTTATCAGCTCCATTGCAATCTAGATTCTACATCGTAAAGCTGGCACAATATACATATGAACAATTTTATGATATATCCAAACAGCTGCTTTCACAGCACAAGATAGAGAAAGGAGTTTCGGATATCGTAGCAAGGGCAGTGTGGGCCGAATCTAAGGATATAAGAGATTGTGTAAAAATTGCCAATATGGCTAAAACAGTCAAAGATGTAGAGTTTATTGTTGACAGTTTTTTTGGGTCAAAGGTGAAGGAAAGTTAGGTCCGTAATAGCTATTACTACCCTCTTAGTGAGGTACTGTCATTTTATCTCCGCCAGCACACACGGATATTAGGACTGAGGCCAGATTAGGAATTTTTAGCACATTGTAGCACAGATAAAACTAATAACACAGCTAATGCGTGTCACATTCAGCTTAGTTTATGGTGCTATTTCTCCTAAATGCAGGTCAAATGCCCCAAAAAAACTAGTGTATTGTTTCGTGTTCTGGAACCTTTAATCAGGGCTTTCTGGGCTTCAGGTTAAGTAATCTTCTCAAAATGTCGTCAATTGATTCCTTGTACCTTGCAGACTTGCCAGCAATATAGTCGTAGGTATCGTCATGAATCCGGATAGTTTTAGCCATATTATTCAATTATTTATATTGTAGATCACATATATAAGTTCAACCTTATATACAACGTAGACGTGATATATTGTTAGAAGGAAATGTAATTGACGAATAATATCGGTAAAAACAACAAAATCAGAACAGACCAAAAGTTCTCAGTCAGCGTGGCGTTAATTGCAGCGGTTGCAATATTGACCATTGGCTTGACAGCTACTACAATGCACCCCCAACAAGCGCAGGCATCAGCATCTGGTTGTCCAGATGGACACGTATGCACTTGTGATCCAGCCAGTGGTGTTTTGACTGACCATACTAGTGGATTCCAAGTAAATGATGGCTGTGATGGGAGCAGTGAGCCAACAACAAATTAAGGGTTGGTAGCCCCCCTCTATTTCAGGTACAACGGATTGATAGTGAAAAGAAAAATGATGAACAAAAATATACCGGTTATTAAGCTGGAAATGATTACCAACAGCTATCTAACGGATGATAGGGCAATGAATTGAATATGATACAGATGAGAAGCGCTATGTATAGAATGTTGGCAATTGTTCTAGGCCTAGCTGTTCCTTTTATGGTAGCTCCTTCTTTGGCATATGAGTTAAGAAACCAACATAATGCAACTACAAGGGTGGAAAACAGATGAATAGTAGGGTTCTGCTCTTAACTGGGATAATTCCTCTATTAATCTTACTTGTAGTGCCACATGTATACGCTGAAAGTAGTTCTAAGAGAGCAAGTGACGGATTTAGAGAAGGCAGTGACGCAGCAACAACAGATTCAAGCTACAATCCAGCGTGTGATCCAACTGGCCAGTTTACTAGTGACGGTCAACATACAAGTACGTATTGTAATGCGTGGACTGATGGGTACACAAGCACATGGAACAGCATACATGGTGGTGATCAGACAGACCAGACTCAAACACAATCTCAGCAACAAGACCAGAGACAAAATCAACAAGTACATAACTGTATAGCTCTAAAATGTGAAATCATTCAAGGTGGGAGTCAAGGTCAAGACCAAGGGGCCAATCAAGGTAGTACAGGAGGAGGACAATAAGATATCCTCAACCTACAACCACGTCTTGTATGAATTGAGAATGAAGGTTGACGGGATAATATGGGCCTAGCTGCGGGGATTTCACTTGTAATAAGTGGATTTGTTTTTGCTTTAGGCGGAGAAGGGTTCAGTTCTTATTTTCAAGGACAATTCAGTTCCAATGGATGTGGAAACACAGTTGGGTCTGCTCTTTTAAACAGCGGTAATAATGCTTGTATAAATTTACAGCACGCCCTCAATCTATCTTACATCGGATTAGTCGTTGGGTTCTTGATGTTAGTCGGTGGAGTGATGGCTGTTAGTGTGACTATATCAAGGCGTAAAATAAAGCGGGAGAGATTGACTTCTTATCCATGATTAGTCTTAGGACTAGGCTGGGGCCATGACTTTTTGTGCCGATTTTTGAAATTGTTAGTGGCGAAGAAAATTGCCTTAATGTACTTCTCCTAGTGACCGCGGATTTAAAAGCAGATCAGGAAATCAAAGAGTGGACGATAAACATGATTCTATCTTTTTTCTTTATACCCTCTGTTAATAGTCTATTAGACGCAGGAACACTAACAACTGGAGGTCATATGGAATGCCAACATTGTTTCAATAACTTCTCCCCGGGCTTTCATCAGAATATCCTTCTTGATCAGAGAGTAGATGACGTGAAGTGTCTTGTGCTCTATCAAGCGTGTCCTGCCTGCAAGAAGTATAATATCTTTGGTAAATTTATACCAATAATTAGTAACAGGGTTTCTATGGCGAGTAAGAGCCACCTGTATGAAAAAGACCCTCAAACTGAGAAAGATATATTCATGATGTATCCTAAACAAAAGGAACACAAGAAATTATCAGATCATATACCAGAGAGCTATAAAAAGGAGTTTGAAGAGGCATATGCTTTATCCGCGCATAGCCCTAAAGCAAGTGCAGCCTTGGCTAGGAGACTTTTGCAGAGGCTATTAGAAGAGCATGGAGGAGTTAAACATAATGATTTGAAGAATGAAATTGAACAAGTATTGGCCTCAAATGCGCTTCCATCCTATTTGAAAGATGAAATAGATGCTATTAGAAATATAGGTTCTTTTGGTGCCCATCCTCTAGATTCTAAATCTACAGGACTAATAGTTGATGTAGAACCGGGAGAAGCAGACTGGGCTCTTAGTATATTAGAGGGACTTTTTGAATTTTATTTTGTCAATCCTGCTAAAAGTAAAATTAGAAGGGAAACGCTAAACAACAAATTAAGAGAACTGGGAAAACCAAAAATGCAATAATAACAGTATCTACCATGTCTACTACACTTACTGACTTTTGGAGCGTTATCAATGCTCAAAAATGGTAT
>JAICVW010000146.1 GCA_025935105.1 Nitrososphaeraceae archaeon | reverse complement strand
GGAGGGTGAGAATAAGTAGTCTGATTGTATGATAGTGGCTGCTGGTCATGAGGCTGAGGCTGAGGCTGCTGTTGAGTAGGAGGCGGTTGACCAGGTTGGTAAGCACCTTGATTAAGTGAATTAGCGTGGGACAGTGGAGGATGCTGTTAGACAGAGTGATATCGTTGTGGATGCTGCCGTGGAAGGCTCAGGGTTCGATAACAAGAAGAGACTTTATGAGCCGCTAGGAAAAGCCGCCATTTTCCAAGGTGGAGAAGATATTTCAGGCTCACGCTCAGTTGCGGACATGATTCATAACTCAAGGGTCAATTATTCACTTGCCAATGGTCAAAAGTATGTTATTCAAGGAAGCTGTAACGTATCTGGCATGGGTAGGATAATGCAGCCACTCTCTGAAAGGTATGGAGACCAAATTAAGAGATATGACGTTACCATTGTCAGAAGATGGGCTGATTTGGAAGACTCGAAAGATGTGAAGGATTCGATAGAGTGGGATCGGAATCCTCACCATCAGGATGATGTTAAAGCTTTCTTGCCTTCGGCGAACCTTTTCGTGGAAGCATATAAGGTACCTTCAAGGATGATGCATCTTCATCAAATGGCTATACGATTCAAGACTCGAGCTCCTTCAAAGGAAGATGTTATTGAAACATTGCATAAGGAATTTGGAATCGCAATCTTGAATTCAGCCAAAAGCACAGCAGATGTTAGAAAGAAAGCAATGGACTTAGGGTTTAAACATGGTGATACAAATATGGTACATATACACAATGACGCTTTGAGAGTTCAGGATGACGTTCTCAAAATTTTATATTCAGATGACCAGACTGGAATGGTCATACCTGAAAATCACCTGCTTTTACAATCCATGGCTTTAGGTCGCCCAAAACATGAAGCAATTCAAAAAACTGACGGATTATTCAGCATGACGAGAAGAGCAAGGATGTTAGAAGACGAATTCAAATAATGGGTGGGGATACTCTTCTATCTGATCTGTGTGCCATAGCTGTACTTTATATCACCAAATAATCGGGCATTCATAAATTGAATAATCGAGAATGCGTTTCTGAATGGCTGCAAAGGTGAATTTTTATTGTGAAAAAATTGAAGAATTTTCCCTATAGAGTTTTGGAGCTTTTCGACTACAATAGTTTAAGGAACCTATTGTACCAGTTTCCAACTGATACAACAATGTTTGCAAAGGAATCTGAATTATTGCAACAAGATTCAAGGGATAACGGTTAATCTCGTAAAAAGTCAAACATTTCGATCTTTATATTATCTGTAAGAAAGGAAGGATATAGAAGGATAGATATTACTTATCTATTACTCTCTCCGGGCTGTTGATTTATGATCTTATTGTGGCTGCAAAATTAGCTAGAATACCTTGCAATAACAGGTGTATTGAGAGCAAATACTGTCACTGAGAAATTGGATATCCGAGAGCAGGTGCGCACGAGATCTACCAGAGCTTAGGGACTTTATGTCCGGACAACCGAGCTAGAGCTTATCGAAACTTATTTGAAGGCTATTCGGCACCTGCGTGAAATCGCAGTGTGGATGCAAAAGTAAATCATCTTGTCAGACTTCTTATTGGAATCCAACTTCTTGCAGAAATGCATAGGATGCTAAATGAAGCCTAATCAGTAACGTGAGAGTGAGGAACCCTGCAAAACTTGAATCACGATGTGAAAGAATCTGAGAGCGGATATTCTCCAATTTACGGATCTTTAGATATGATCAGGAATTCACAAGAGAACTAATGTGATAATCAAGGATATACGGCGTAGACTCGCCTTCTCAATTTGGGACGTTCATTGACCACTAATCAAAATCAGCACAAGAGAGCCGGAGGTTCGCGGGGCTTGAAATTTCCCTTTGCCAGACTTTTAAAGTAAGCCCCTTCCGACGCTAATTTAATTGTGGTATACTTTGGGATTTCAAGAGACCCATGCTTTAGATTCGCTAAGTGACAACAAGTTACTTTGCGGTTTCTGCTCTTAAAAGCCAATACCTGCTTTAGTAACTGTCTCTACTAGAAAGGCCTTGCGTCACTTGAGATATGCTTTGCTATCCATCGAACGTAACAACTTCGTAGCTATTCAGCACCCTCATGACCAAAACACGTACATCAAGTCTAGATAAATATTTAATGAGTTTGGCAACCCTAGATGAATAGAAATGTGGTCGCTAATTTCTCTGAATCTAATCCTCTAATGCATTGTTTTTTCGAACTTGACTTCAAATAATGAGGGTTTCGGGTCGTAGAAAAGTAGATTAACGTATTGGGCGATCTAACTAATGGCTTCCGCCTTATAGATACGTTCATGAAGGACTTGTACCTTAGTAATTACCCTTAAAGTCATTTTGAAATGTGGCGGCTAGTTAAAAGATCATGGATAGTCTCAAGGAAAAGGAATCTGGTGGCACATTTTACTCTTGACTATCAGATCAAAATACGGTCGGTTTCACTCCCTTAAGGGGAGTGCAATAATTGAGTAAGTGCTAAAAGGAATGGCCACTCAGAGTATCGTCAGACACCACGGATCAATATGAATAATGTGGATATTGTATATAAAACTAATAACCAGACAGTTAGATTGTTGAATAATAGTTATAAGATAAATTGTGATAAAACGAAGAAAGGTTTGTTAGACTCATGGAACTGAAAAGAGATATGAAAAGTATCAGAACGTATGGTGGTAGCTAATATGTACATCCTTGGAATAAATGGTGGTGTTAGATCTGGGAATCAGGACGCATCAGCCTCCTTACTTAAGGATGGAAAACTGGTTGCTGCTGCGGAAGAAGAAAGATTTCTGAGGATAAAATTCGCAAACGGCGTCCTTCCTAAGAACGCGATAAAATTTTGCCTAGAATTTGCAGATATTTCGATTCATGATGTATCGTATGTAGTATTTCCTGGACTGACATATTCGAATATTAGAGGTATCTTGGAGACTTACTTCAATTTTAATTTTGGCCATGGCCCGGAAGTTAGGCTCGTTGACCATCACCTGGCACACGCTGCTAGCGTTTACTACACATCGGGATTAGACGAATCCATGATTATTACGACAGATTTAACAGGAGAGGGAAAATCTACCACGCTTTGTTATGGGGCAGACGATAAAATTTCTGTCCTAAAGGAGTTTAGGGTGCCTAATTCACTTGGCATTTTCTATTCAATGGTAACTCAATATCTTGGATTCCAGAGGGACAGTGATGAGTATAAAGTAATGGGACTTTCAGCCTATGGTAATTATAGTAACGAGACTGCAATAAAAAATGACTTCTCGTGGCTGCTTAGTCTTCCGCAAGGTAACGGAGTTAATGGTGATTATTCGTTAAATGCTGAATGTCTAGTACTCAATGAAGATAATAGGACTCCTCCTAGACAAGAACCACTATTTTCAGATAAATTTCTGTCTAATTTTGCAAGACCACGTCGTCTTCCAGATATGCCAATAGACGGGTACTACAAGAATATTGCAAGGGGTGCCCAAGAACATCTTGAGAAGGTTGCCCTTCGCCTTCTGGAGTACCTGCATCTAAAGACTAATTCGCGCAACTTGTGTATTTCAGGTGGTGTTGCTCTAAATGTACTGATGAATCAGAAACTAATGGAATCAAAATTTGTAGACAATATCTACCTTACAAGCGTGCCTGGTGATAATGGGCTTTCCTTAGGAGCTGCCATACTTATTGCAAAAGAAAATGGGTTTAAAATCGATAAATATCAAAAGCCGTTCTGGGGTCCTGAGTATTCGGATGAACAAATAGAATATGTTTTGACGCGAGCAAAAGTTCGTTTTGAGCGCGTTAAGGATATTTCAAAGGAAGTTGCTCATCTAGTAGCTCAAAAGAAGATTATTGGATGGTTTCAAGGAAGAATGGAATTAGGTGCACGAGCTCTCGGCTCCCGCTCTATCATTTCTGACCCAAGAGATAAGGATATGAAAGATAGATTAAATAAATATGTAAAGTTTAGAGAAGATTTCAGACCATTTGCGCCCTCTGTATTAGAAGAAAATGCTCCGGAGTACTTTATTAACTGCAAATATTCTCCATTTATGGCAGTAACCTATAGCGTCAAACCAGACAAAGTAAAGGAAATTCCTACGCCAACACATGTAGATAACACAGCGCGTATACAGACGGTCTCGAAACACCAAAATGAATTATATTATGACTTGATTCGAAATTTCGAATATGAAACTGGTATTCCAGTAGTTACTAACACTAGCTTGAACGTAATGAATCAGCCAATATGTCTGTCACCGGTCGATGCCCTGTCAACTTTCTTTAGTACAGGGATGGATGGATTGGCAATAGGAGATTCACTCATACTAAAATGATATGTAGGTATCTGAGTTCTCTTCGCTTTATTTAGGCTTAATTAGAATACTGCTAGAGATCTCAGAGGTTCTTTCTTACCCTCGATGTCATAAGCAAGTGTAAAGACGTTGTCTAAAGTCACCTGGATTGAGATTGGAATGTTTAAAAGTTAAAAAATAAATTCGAGCTTTCAAACAGAAATGATTGGATAGAGAGTTATGTCAGGCCGTGGTGCTGATGTATAAACCCCAGATTTAGTATCGTAGGCAAATGTGTTCTCGGAAGAATTATCGACAGCATCATGACTGTGATAAAAGTTAGAAATCCTGAGAGGCCTAAACTTCTGAATGGAGTAGGCTCAATTTGGATCCGGCCTCTGGTAGCGAGGAATTAAGAAACGGTTATAAGTTAAAAATCTAAGACCTTTTATAACACTGATAATGGAAGATTTAGCTATATATCGGACACTTTTTGTTATTATTTTCTTGAACCTAGCGATAGTAGTATTTCCAATCTTGGGAACTGGAAATGTGGATGCTAGTGGTATCATTGGTACCCACAAAGGCTCTAAAGCGGATTTGAATTTCTCAAAAATTCATAATCAAATCAAGGGTATCAAGATCTTAAGAATACATACGGCCCCGTCAACCGTATCAGTTGGAAGTACTTTTAACATCGAAGGAATCGTGTTTAATAATTCAACCTCTGTGATTACGTTTCCAAACGGTACATGTAACTCGCCTGTATCCATAGATTTTGATAAAAACGTGCAAATGGAGAGTCAAGGAATTGCACTCTGTACCACGCCTACAAAAGATGTTATTCTGAAACCTTCGCAGTCGGCGTCTATCGCAAGCAGCCCTAATTCTGGAATCGCGTATAGGGCTACATCGCAAGGTATTACCAACGCGACGATTTCCTTTAACTACAGAGTTGAAACAGCCAATGGCAAATCTCTTATCAGTGATAATATCTCGAGGGTATATACTTTTAATATAAATAATATGTCCGCCTCAGGTGTTGGCTCAACTAACCATCATCTTAGAGGGATTAAAATTCTTCAGGTTCATACCTATCCACCGTTAGTATCAAATGGTAGTTCATTTGGCATTAAGGCCCTCGTGGTAAACAATTCCACCTCTCTGATAACGTTTCCAAATGGTACATGTAATCAGTCAGTGCAGGTAAATTTCAATAAAAACGTTGAAGAGCTAAGAGGTAATACGTGTGCGACTTCACATCAGAAATCGATCACTTTAAGACCTAATGAACGCTCATTTGTTATATCAGGCATCTCGTACAAAGCAACTTCATTTGGTGCCAATAACGCAACGATGTTATTTAACTATGGAGTCCAAAATACTAAGGATAGACCAGTCTATAATGATAATACTTCTAGATCATTTACCATTGATATACACAAAGCAGCAAATAGTCAAAATTACACCTTTCATAATACTACCCACTATCATATTAAGGGCGTCAAACTATTGCACATTCATACAAATAGTACAAGAGTGTACGTTGGTACTGTCTTTGGTCTAAGGGGTATGGCATTAAACAATTCTACTTCCACGATAAGCCTGACTAGCGGATCTTGCCTTTCGCCGATGTCTGTAAAGTTCGATAAAAAGGTGTTAACTGAAAATCAAACCAATTCGCCCATATGCACGGACCAAGCCGTGTTACTAAAGCCTGGTGCAGAAAGAGCCGTCTTCAGTTCAACCTTCTCTAATCCGGCATATAAAGCGGCTGCTGCAGGAATGGCTAATGGAACGATAGTCCTCAAATATAAAGTGATGATACCCGCTAGCAAGTCGTTTGTTAATGATGCCATATCAAGGACATATTCAATGAAGATAAGTGCCGCGACGTCAGCTACCTCTCCTAAAAAATAGGCAGTGATAGCGATAGCAAAGTAAGATGCTATTTTGAATTATTGTTTCTGCGTTTATTTTAATGTCGGTTTCTTGTTAGATGTTTGCGGTTGCGAACTAGCTATGTTTGCCAGTCTGACATCATTATTATAGAATACGTTATTCTTTGATGTGGGATCTTGTTCAATTTTCAAGCCAACTGGGGTCTTGCTAACGATTTTATTTGAATATAAAGTATTTGAAGATGATCCGTTATCTACAAATAAAGCGTGAGCCTTGGAATCGAGTATGAAATTTCCAAATACTTTGTTGTAATCAGAGGCCGACCCTACTTTGATTCCTTCCTCACTGTTTGAGACAGAATTGTTATATACTTGATTATTATGAGATCGGGTGATAAAGATCCCTTTCGGTTCATTGTAGACAACATTGTTCTTTGCAACAGAATTATAAGTAAACCGGCTGAAATCAATTCCGTCGCCTGCATTATCATG
>JAICVW010000738.1 GCA_025935105.1 Nitrososphaeraceae archaeon | reverse complement strand
TGTTGGTAGCTTTGGAATAAGTGCGCTTACGGGTCAGAATAGGTATCAAAGAAGTGACGGAAGAGATAATGATTTAGATATCTTAACTCCCTACCCAAAAGAAGTTGGCCAAATATTAGCTAATGAAGGTATATTAAAAGATAGTCCTCAAGATAGGAAAGTAGATTTGGGAATAAATGAAAAAGTAGACTTAACTGACAAGGAGAACCCTCGCTTACGATATAAAGCTATTGATATTCCATTATCTCAGGATATTTTTGTTGCCAATCACGGTCAGCAGCCTTAGCATTAGGACGATGGATAAGAAAATATCCAACTAGTGGTCTCGGAGAATATCGATACAAGAGTTTTCATGAGTATAATAAGCTAAGGCAAAAAAATACCCTCTTCAAGCTATGATGTGGAGACTAGATAAGAACAGGAATGTTAGCGGAGATAAATTGGTAATAAATTCATTAAAAGAAAGATTTCCTTGGTCACGTCCCTTACTTGCGAAGACAAGGAATACTTTGAACAAAGTAGCTAACAACTTATCATAACCCCAAATATTGATTTCTCACATAAAAAATTCCAAGATCGTCCAGGTAGGCCAGCTTAAACTTTCCAACGAAGCTAGCCTCAAATATGTCGAAAAATTGGTCAAAAATGACTTGACCATGTCTGGATTCGAACTGCTTGTCTGATATTGATATAATGACAATATGAAAAAACATATTATTGACCCAGACAGATTAGCTAAAACGTTTAGTATTCAGTATAAACATTATGTTCTTGATGATTGTGAAACTGGAGAGATTATAGAAGAAAACAAAAACGTTTTTATTTTTGAGTTAAATGAGCCAGAAAGAGAAAAGTCAGTGGAGCTAACATTTGACCATGATAGTCCAGATGAAGTTAGACTTAACATTGAGACTAAAAATAACTATAATTCAAAAATATCTTTATCAGGTATTACAAATGTAGTATACATTCCTCAATACCATGCAGTAAGATTAGAAAGTCACACAAAAACACATTTTTCAATTTTGAAAATATATTGGCGAGGTCAATTTGATTTTGATGTTAATTGGGATGAGAAGTTTTATAAAGACTCCGTTTGGTCTCAACGAGAAGATTATTAATTACCGAGAATAGAATGATGCTCAAGATAAAAAGTTCCTACATAGGCAACCAGTGCCAGCTAAATCATATCAAACGATATCATATATTAGAATTCTTACCCCTTAATTAATTCCCATACGCTATTCACATACTCCATCTGTTACTCTATTAAGTAGGTATGGGGTACTATAAACAAGAATGAATAACTTATGGAACAGCACGCACTAGAATTACTCAATGTTCAAGAAGCTGCAGAATTTTTAAAAGTTAGTATAAGCACTATACGTAGATGGGCGCAGAGCAAGGAGTTGGTTGGATTAAAAGTCGGCATTCGTGGTGATTGGCGCAAGTTCAGTATTAGAGGAGCTTGCATGACGATGTGGGCGCGTAACTGACGGCAGAGTAGACTCTACTGCGAATGAATTGTGGCCCAAAGGTGCAAAAGAAGCTGTTCCCATGCTTCCATTCTGCAGTGCC
>JAICVW010000323.1 GCA_025935105.1 Nitrososphaeraceae archaeon | reverse complement strand
ATCGTTCTCATTTTATTGCAACCAAAAAATAACCTAAAGTGGTGAAGGTAACAGACAGAATTTTCAAACCGTGGCTTTCAACTTTTTTAGCAAGTTCAGATGGTTCATAGAATTTCGCTCCTGTATGCAAGATACACTCGCAGATTTTTAGCCTCTTCCCACGTCCTGTATTTGGATCTATCTCAAGTATAATCATCTTTCCATTAGGTTTTAATACTCTTTTCATTTCATCCAAACCTCTGTTCTGATCTTGAAATGGTGAAATGAGGCACTAGCTATTACCTTATCAAAATGTTCGCTTGGTAGAGGTATACTCTCTACTCTTCCTTCAACAAATTTGATGTGCGGTATATTTTTTCTGCCATATTCTACAACCGAATGTTTTGGTTCTAATATGACGATTTCTTTGCACTTTCTTGCATAGGATTCTGTTATCTTTCCTGTGTTACCTCCTATGTCTAATGATGCATCATTAGGCGTAGCACCTATATACTGAAGCATAAGTTGAATTCGATTCTTCGATCCTAATGTAAATAATGATTCCTGTAATTTGATAGTGAATCTGTTATATTGTCCCTAATATTTACCAGTATTGTCGGCCTGTTATGCATTAACATGTCTAATCTTAAGTATGTAAAATGAAGTAGCTGCCTAAAGTCATGATAAGTAAATTTGGCTTTAGCTTATACCTGCCATTATGGCTCTAACTGTGCTTCTCCAAGAGTTTATGCTATAACTCGCACTTATACCTAGAAATTCACTTGCTATCAGTCCGTCGTAAAGAGCTACAAATCCTGATGCTATAGCTTTTGTGTCCGTATCTTTTCTAAAGAATCCTTTTTCCATCTGATGGTCAAGATATTCTCTAACAACATTGAAGGTTTTGAGTCTTTGTGCATATAACATTTTCTGTAACTTAGGATTACGTGCAGATTCAGCAATTATTTCACAAAATATCTTTTCATTTTCTCTCTTTTCAGTTCTATGAAAGTTTTCATAGAATTGCTCTGCATTAGATACTAGATCTTCTTTTGTTTTTGTTGTAGCTAATATTTGAGCTAGCCGCTCTTTAAGCACTTTCAGATTATTGTCACAAATAACATAAAACAACTCTTCTTTACTTTTGAAATAAAGATACAATGTACCTTTGCTTAAGTCTGCTTTCTGAGCTACTCCCTCCATTGTTGTCTTATCCAATCCATATTTGGAAAAACATTCAATCGCAGATTGGATTATTCTTTCTTTGATTTCTGTCTTGTATTCCGAGCTAACCTTTGGACACATTTCTGTTTCTATTGCTTTCTTCTGATTCCCTAAATCTTTCTTTGTAAGTACCTAAATTATTATCTTTGACTTTCTTTGCTTCTACTTCATTGTTTTTGTTATAATTGTTCCAATGATTAACCATTCCTTCGAATATTACGGTGAACATCGCTTACTAATAAATATGACTGACCAGTCAGTTAGGTTTATTACTTACATGAGTGTTTAACTCTATTAATAATGGAATTACCTTCAACTATTGATAGCAATCGAGAACAAATATGCTTAAACACTTTATCTTCTTCCCCATCGACATCATCACAGTCTAATAACAGAACCCAGTTCAACAAGGTTTTGATAATAGGATTAGGACAGTTAGGTTTACCTGTAGCAAAATATGTTAAAGAAAAAGGATTTGATACTTACGGATACGATATTAGTCATCAAGCGATAGAACATGCAGAGAAGACGGCAGGATTAAAGAGAGCTATTAACTTTAGCGAATTCGATGTTTACATTCTATGCGTATCCACTCATAAGTCAGATGATATGTTCATTCCACAATTAGACGGGCTGCTGTCAATAGTTGAAAGGATTTCACAAGAGGCCAAAAATGGAGCACTTGTTTCTATTGAAAGCACTATTCCAAAAGGAACCTCTAGCAGAGTATTTGAGTTGTTAAACCATAGGCTACACGTAGTTCATGCTCCTCATAGATGGTATGCTTTAGAAGAAAAAGAGCATGGCGTAAATCAGCTGAGAGTACTAGGAGGAGTATGTAAATGTTGTCTTGAGGTTGGTTTGCAATTCTATAATGGAAGTGTGGCTGGTACAGATATCAGCACCAAAACCATTGATTCTAGTTCTAGTGATATGGCCATCTTAAATTCCAACCCAGAAAATGAGAAGATTTATGGTATTGGCAAATACGAAGATAAAGACAAGAATAAGAGTTTGAATATTCTTATGCATCCCGTGTCCAAGGTAGAAATTGCCGAGACTACCAAAATAGTTGAAAATGCTCACAGATATCTACAAATAGCCTTTGCAGAGGAACTCTATCTCTATTGCCAGACGAATAGCATAAATTTTCCAGAGCTGAGAGATGCTCTAAACACAAAATGGAACGTAAACATCCTAGAACCAAGAGAAGGAATAGGAGGACACTGCCTTCCTAAGGATACAAAGATGTTTCAGGAATCATCTAAGAGAGAAAGCAAGATATTGGCAGCCGCGATGCAAGTTGACGACGATTATAGAAGGTTTAGAGCCAATCTGGACAGAGGGCTAAAATTTACTCTTAACTTAGAGACTGAAACCTCGAAAGATAAGCGAAAGATAAGTGATTATAATGGATGATTTAAACAACGATAACCACAAGCAAGAATAGATGAGATTGTTGAATTAAATTTGATCACACGAAAGTTAGATCAGAAGCTTACTTGAATGTTCAGTCGTATTTTCAAAATGAGTTAGATGAGATTACTTTAAGTATATGAAGAACTTAACTTGTACTTATGTAAACTTAGTGAAGGATGGTTGACAAATAAAATAATGGGTACTAAGGAAGATGCGCTCAGAAACAACGGAACTGTTCCATCAAAAGACACTCAGAAACACATATCTACAACAGGTTCCGTCTCTGCAAGTCATAAAAGGACACAAATCAAGCGCAAATCCAATCATAATCATAAAAACTTAAAACAATTATTCATGCTATCTTTTGATGCTCTTCGAGAGAGGAAAACCAGGTCTATATTAACGATATTGATGGTTGTAGCAGGTGGTGCTTTAATGGTAGCACTAAATGGAATGAGTGCAGGTGTAGCTGATTTAATTAGCAAACAGCTAAATTTCTTAGCGCCAAATATACTATTTGTAAGTCCAGGACAAATTAATTTCCGTGGAGGACCTGCATCCCCATCTACCATTGTTTTTAATTCTGAAGTTGTAAACAGAATAAAGTCGCTTCCATATGTTCAGGACATCATTCCAACGTATACTGCACAGCTTGAGCTTGATGCCCAAGGTAATATATTAACTACACCTGTCCTTGCAATGGACGCTTCTAAACTTCATTTAATTAGTCCTTCTTTGCAGCTAGTACCTGGTTCTTTGGTACAGCCAAACAACCCATCGGGAATGATTGTAGGTGATAGTATAGCCAATCCTCCTGGAAAGCCTGGTTTTGTACAAGTAGGCCAAAATATTAAAGGTACATATTCGTTTACAGATAAAACAGGAAAGCTTACTCAAAAGTCTAGAAGTTTTGTGGTAAATGCAATAATGGAGCCTACTGGAAATAGCTACATAGATAAGGCTGTGATAATTAATTTAGCAACTGCCAACTCTTTATTCCAAAAGGCTGGTAAATATGATCAAATGGCAGTAGTTGCACTGTCTGGAGATGTTGTTGATACTGTACAACAAGAGATTACAAATCTTTATGGAAGTAACAATATCGGGGTTACTACTCCTAAGGCAATACTTAAAACGATACAAGGGTTTCAGGGAGGAAGTAGTGCATTCCAATCAGGTATAGCGTTTATTACTTTGCTGGTAGGAGCTGTTGGAATTATTACAACTCTTTACACATCAGTACATGAAAGAATAAAGGAAATTGGTACAATGAAGGCTATTGGTGCCAAGAATAAATTCATCTTATCTCTTTTTCTGACAGAAGCCCTACTAATTGGCATTCTGGGGGCAACTCTAGGAATTATTACTGGTATTGCTGGAGCATATTTGCTTACATCTGCTGCACCAGCAGGTGGTCCGGGAGGAGGTGGTGGCGCATCTCATTTTGCTCCCATTTTTGTTCCAAGTGATCTTCTTAATGTATGGCTTCTTTCATTACTCTTGAGTATAGCAGCTGGAGTATATCCAGCTTGGAAGGCATCACGCCTATCTCCGCTAGAGGCTCTAAGAAGGTAAGATAATAGGGTAGGTGAGAGTGCACATTCCGTATCTCCTCAGGTAATAAGGTAATAATTAATTAATTAATCGTCTCTTTTCTTCTGTTCTCGCTGCTTTCTTATTATTGCAGTCATTGATGTTCTAATTCCTAAGCTTACCACAGATAGTGCCATAGCAACAGATGCTAGTGACATTAGTGCAGATATGATAAATATCAGATT
>JAICVW010000413.1 GCA_025935105.1 Nitrososphaeraceae archaeon | reverse complement strand
TTAATTTATTCAATGACGAATTCATTATCTTATAATACTTTTCGAATGTTTTCATTTTCATCTTAACCTGAACGCTGAGGCTCACTAGGTGGCCTTTTGGATGCGGGATAGAGGATGTGCGTGCGAATCTGTGTGTTGTCGTAAAATGATTGGGCTGCCCTATTTAGGAACCATCCCATAGGCAATAACCAGATAGCACTAATAAATGATCCAGAAATTATGACTAAAAAGCCTAACCCCATCAATCCATAAGAGATTGCTATTCCGATTCTTGTTGCGATTTTCGTAGATTTATCGTAATCATTATTAGACTTAAGAAGAGCAGACCCCAGGATCCTTCCACCATCTAAAGGAAAGGCAGGAGTCAGATTAATTCCGCCAAGAACTATATTGACAAGAACGCCGTACTGGAGTATACCAGCTGCTAGAATAGCTGACACGTTGTGAGTCTTATCAGGAAATCCTAATGTCACAAATATCAGCACCCATAACGATGTCAATATACCTGCAATAACAAAACTTGTTAAAGGCCCTACAGCAGCAATCTTGAACTCCTTATGAAAGTCTTTGTATACTACTTCTTGATCCTCAATCACTGATACTCCTCCAAAAATGTAAAGAACTATCTCACGTACATTAAGCCCGTACTTTAATGCAACGATAGAGTGCGCTAGTTCATGCAGAAGCACCGATACAAAAAGAATGATTGCCCCTACTACACCCATAAACCAATATGCAGTAGTGTTTAGACCAGAATAGATTTCTGGCATTAGCATCGTTGCCAGAGCCCATACTACTAGAAAAGATACTATTACTAATGTGAAATGTAACTTAATTGGAATCCCTTTAATCCGTCCTAAGTTGTAAAGACATAACTTGTTATTCTACCTATGAGCATACTAATATCATCATCATAATCCTATCGTCTTCATCTTTGAATCACAATTAGGACATGAAGTCTCCTTGTGATGGGTTCTACATCTCATACAACAATATTTGAGTGAACTGCCATCCGCTATAGTTTGACTATACATGCTTTCCATGACAGACATCACCCAGAACACTAACATATTTTGTTATCATGCTTCTCCTTAGGTGGAAATTGAGAAATAGTAAGATTCCTAATGAAATTGGAAAAGATAACCCAATACATACAAACTGATATATAAAAAACTGCTTACTAATTAAACTCATCTATGTTTCACTCATATGCCATTTTATGTTCCCTTACTTGATATTAAGACTTGATTAACGCTGTAAGTTAACTATGTTAATTTACATAGTTTAGCAGGCTTTAATTTAATCTCTATTCTCCATCATTAGCTGAGGTGAAACAAAAAAGAAATGAAAATCACTAACAATAAAAACTTGTTGATAATCGCAGTAGTAGTCGTAACTGCATCAATAACAACTGGAACTTTGGTATCCGTGTATACACAGCAGCTAGCCAGTGCTCAAAATCAAAACAGTAGTGCTAGTACCAATATCAGTAGTGCAAAAGCTACTCCTTTGAGGAACTTGACAGGTTCAGTACAGGTATTTCCAAGAGTGTCACAAATAATTCAATCTAAGGCTAATGTCAGCTTAAGCGCAGCCGCTTCAAGCGCCCAATCAACTCTAGGTGCTAACTCCCATGTAATATCCGCTCATCTTGGAGTAGTTAATGGATTCCTAGTCTATATAGTACACGTAGTGGACGCTAATAATAACATCCATAGAGTGATAGTAGATGCTGGAAATGGAAAGGTGCTTTCAAATATACAACTCCCCTTTACAGGTGGAATAATTCATCCATATGGAAGAGGCATGTTCAGTCATTATTGGGGCAGTGGCGGTGGAATGTATGGACATAGTCGAGGTCTGTTATTTGGCCATCGTGGTCTGAACGGTAATGCTGGTCCAAGAATGTAACGTGATGTGGATCCTGCAATAGAAGCAACTTCCAAAAGGTCCAATTATCCTAATTTTTTGGATTTACTAATTTCTCTTTGCGTTTTTATGAGTTATCTTTAGACCAATAGTGAATATGTTACCATTAAGACAAGAAGAAGTTTCCAATTCCTTGAATCATCTTAGAATAATGAACCGCTAGACCTTTATCTACATAAGAAATGTGAATATCGATGGATACCATCACCATGTCTGAGAATAAACTATCAGCCTTTCTAAATAAATCCAGAGACTTGGTGAGAAGACCAACTAACATTCCTGTTAAAATTGCCTTCATCTAGATCTAGATCTAGATCTAGATAGGCTTCTATTTCTATCGAAATTAATCTTGTCGATACTACTGGTGCAGCTACCAAGAAGAGAGGTATAGTTATCAGGTCTACTTCAGAACTTGATCAGTTTTATCGCAAGATTTTTTTTTGATAGATCGGTTGATTTACAAGCAGACCTATTAGCAAATTGAACTATTAGATAATTGAACTATTAGATATTACGTATTTTCTGTTACTGTCTTTTCTTGCTATAATAATGATGTTGAGCCGTATGGCTTTGCTCTTTTATGAATCTCTCTATTTAACCATCCTTGGTATGCCTCAAACAAGTTGTTATAAATACTTCTACTTTATTCACTCCATCGTAAGATTCCAATCTTTCTAAAATCGAATCAACTGTTGGTATGTTCGCACACAAGAATACTGCGAAAATTACTCCCTTTTGATAAATATCTGGGACTATTAACAAATATTCCTGCAACTGAGAATATAATTTTTCGATTATGTTTTGGTGATACGATGCCTGAATGTTAATCACCACTGCAAATTCAATGTACCATTTCAAATTGCAGACTTTTCCCAGGCTAAATTTCTAAATGAAGTTCATTTTTCGCAATTAACTGCATCAACAGGTGAGTTCTCGAATCGTGAGACAATATTCAGGTACGCAATTTTTGAGCAGCCACATAAAGCCTTCTTTGATGCAAGTGATTTATTCAGGGTATCGTTGCTGGAACTGATATATCAAAGGTTGTCTTTACAGACACGGTAAAATGGGGTGGAAAGGATTGCCTAAAAATAATTGAGGAAGAATGGGATTGAAACCGGAAGGCAGAACATTAGTTTGGACCTTGTATTATATGTATATCGAATGTTAAGAGAAAATTATGAATTCAGCCTCAAATTTGACGAAGCCGGCAAATTTTTTATAAAAGAAATGGACTTAAAAAGGACTTATCGAAATGCTAACACAAAAACAAACGATGGTTTGGAGGTTAAAAAGAACCCACGGTATAGAAGAATTTTCTCTCTGACCGGTTTGTATTATCATTTTTCTACGTATGGTGAAAGTATAATTAAACCAACAATAATTGGTGTCATCACTGTAGCACTTTCAACATTATTTTGGGTGATGTAAAGCAAACCAATACTTGAACCTCATTATTTTATCAGTAGCAGTCTATATCATTCAACTTCTCATTTTATTTTTCTAAACAATGCTACAAACCCTAATCAATTGCTAACAGCTTTCCAGAGAAGTCTTGGAGACTTTTTGCCAGTGCTGTCATTACCAAGTGATATCAAAATAGGAATAATTGATTATATTACTAAGATTGTTGGTGGAGCACTAACTTTCGGTCTTCTCATCATAGCTTTTAGAAGGAAGTTTGAAAGAAAGTATACCAGATAATTGGAGCTGGCTATTGTTGATTCAGGCGGCTTTTAACTTATTGTAGATTTACTTCAGATACAAGCTTCCGATATTTTTCCTCTCCTAAGACAT
>JAICVW010000097.1 GCA_025935105.1 Nitrososphaeraceae archaeon | reverse complement strand
CGCTTGCTTCCTCTGTTAGGCTAAATAATTATATTCAAAGATTGGGCGCGAATCAGGACGAAATTGAAACATTGATTGCCGATGTAGCCAATACCCCTGAACCCAAAAAGCTAATTGCTGTTGCAAATCAAATCGCGCAAATATCAATGTCTGAATCAATACCGCTTGAAGAATTAGGGAACCGTATCAAACAACAGCAAGAAGAGAAACACAGACTTCAAGAGGAAATCAAACAAAGGCGCGCAATTTTAGAGAGCACAAATGTAGACATAATGACATTAAAGGAATACAAGAAATTAAAAGAGGAATTGGGCGTCCACGGCCTATCTCTTGATGACCCTCGCATCCTTTTATCTATTCTCACGACAATCAAAGAAATAGGATATGAGCCTCAAAAAATAGTCAAGGAATTTTCCAGAATAAAATCGCTAAGACAAATGGAAAGACAATTGGACAAGAGCTGCAAAGCATTGGAGTGCCGGATTGCTCGATACAGAGATGTGTTACCATGGTGTGAAGAAATTGTTCGCCTTGGAATTCGTAATCAGGAGCTTTTAACATATCACATAGCCGTTTGCGAGAAGGCTGAAATGTTTAATATCTCAAGGGAAAATGCTGCATACCGCGTGATTGAAGATATCAGAGATTATGGTAAATTGGGTGGAATGAAAAAACAATTGAATGACATATCAGCGCAAATATTTATGATGAATCAAATTTCAGCGCATAAAAACAATCTGTTAATGGTATTGTTTAAGCTACAATTACAGGGGGTTCGGGAAGACCAAATATTAGCGGCATGCAGATTTTTTGGAAATGACCACGAGATGTCAAGCACCAATATCCAATAGAACGCAAATCAGACGAATAGACGATTTATGAAGCTCCATATTATGCAATTGTGTAGCCTGGAATCACAATATTATCGGCGGCCTAAAATCATATCATCCAAATTTTATGGAATTAAAGAATCCTTGATTTTTCCGCTGCTGAAATAATGCAAATCATCACTAAACCAATTTCATTTCAAGCATGTAAAGATAGTATCAGATTTGGGTTTACCAAGCATAATCTTAAGTACGATTGAACTAGCAGTTTGACATAATTTTGAATTTATTTTGTTTTTTCTACGGTACCATTGGGTGGTATTTCTCGCACGACCTGATTCCTATATGTAACAGGTGATAGCAGCTGAAAACAGGTGGTAGCACCATTGTAGCAATAGCTTTTACGGAAATTGGTTTCTTTGGTTGACTTACTGTATTTAATGGTTTGAAGAAAGTTTGTCTTCTCAAGTTCGACTTTTTCCGCGTATCAAGCCGACTTCTACAGTCCCTACTATAGGTGTGCTAAATTACTCCACATATTCTAATCAGTTACTACTTCTTATTATCACCGATGGTATAATTAATGGGAGCTATCTCTTCTAGTTTGTTTTGAAGCTGTAGCATATGCATACCCTTCTCTGTAGTCCGATATGTCTGATTCCCTTCATATTCTATCAAACCATTCTCAACCAAAACCGCCAAGTATTCTTTCAACTGATTGAATGACAAAAATGCCTTGTACATCAATTTTGTCTTTGTAGCCATCCCTCCATTCGCACCTTCTAGCAATAGCGCGATTATTTCACTCCTGCTCCTGTACTTCATTTCTATATGTAAGTGAAACTGAGTATTTATGAGAAACCGAGCTTTGATACTAAAGCTTGTGTCAAGTTCTATATCATTGTCTTATTGATCTTTATGTAGCTAGTCTGGTCCTTGTGGATACTTATTAACTACTAAGCTGTTGTAATCAATCAATCAACTACATGTCAAAATTACTAATCCAAATAATTATTACTAATATGTTTGGGTGGATATAACCAAATACAGCCAAATCGATATACTAGTAAATAATGCAGGTTATCCAATTATAGATAAATTCTGGGACGCAAGCTTTGATGCAAATACAAGACCAAGACTTGGAGGATGTTGTTAATGTCGATACCATAGGAACTTATAGATGCTGCCGTGTGCCTATCATGGTTGAAAAACATCGCGGAGTTATAATTAATATCTCTTCTACACCGGCGATAAGCGGATACATAAACAAGTATAAGCTCCATATACTGTTGCCAAGGCTGCTAATCTCGGAATCACATTGTATACGTTTCAGCTGGGACAGTTTTTATCCGGTTATCTAAAAAGGTATAGAGATAACTGAACTTTATATGGTTGTAAAAGATGATTTTATTGTTTCTATTTTTTCTTTGGTTGAATTCCATACTCCTGCGTTCATATTTATGTACGTAGTACTCATTTTACTCATTTTACATAATCATTCAATCATGGCGTCATCCACATAACAATATTCCCAATCCTCATCTGGCTGAAAAGACTTTATGATGGGATGTTCAGTCGCTTTGTAATGTTTTGTTGCGTGTTTATTAGGGGAAGAATCACAACAACCAACATGACCACAGCTCAAGCATAAACGTAAGTGGACCCAATCAGAACCAATTTGTAAGCATTCTTCACAGCCATCTGGTGTCTTTGCTTTTATGTGCTGATTTACTTGCTGAAGATGAGCATCAGTATGTTTCATAGAGTAACTATAGTGTTTATATCTTATATAAGATTCAATTTGTTTATTATGAATAAATTATACTTTGATATAATTAGTTTAGCGATCTCAATTAACCATTCATCTACTGAGGAGCTGTAAATGGATGAATTATTGGGCATTAACATGATCTTCACCTTTTGCATATCTTTCAGTTTGTGTTAGTTCATCAAGCATTTTAGGTATCGCGAGTACTCTATTGCTCAGACCTGCAATTATGTCCTCCGCTATTTTATTTCGTCCGATGGTGCCGCTTATACCAGAGACGTTTTCTGACCTTTCTACTAGGCACGTATACATTTGTGCTGGATTACATTGACCCAATAGTCCCTAGTCAAGAAAGAAAGAATCTTTTTAATCTACTAAAAAAAGCTGGACTCAATAGATTGACAAAATAGTGGACACGAACTAACTTGGGAAGAGATTAGAAATGCAAAGGATTGGCTGTTGCATGTCATACCCTCCAGCAATAAAACAAAATAAATAGTAATTAAATCGATTAATTAAACTGATACTAAAAACACAGGTCAAGAGCTTGGGCTTACAAGTGGCTACTGTACCACATACTAGCTTATTACAGGGATTGTAAGATGCAAAAGATAGTCCTAGAAGAGAAGACAAGTATGTATTATATGTGTGTGTTAACCTATTCGAGTTGTCTATTATTAGACAAATTATCAAGATGAATTATGACCGAGCCTCAGATAGTTATGACGACTTTGCCTCTAGGATGTACATCTTTTTGGTACTCGAGTGCATATCTGGTTTCGTCTAATGAAAACGTTCTATCCACATTTATCTTAATGTTATTTTGATCAACCCATTGTGCTAATTTAGTCAATCGTTCTTTGTTTACCTGAGTAAATTGGAAAATCGCTTTAACATCATATTGCTGCATAAGCTCCGACTTTGGCTGTTCTAACATGGAAACGATCATACCGCCTTTCTTTAAAATTTTAAAGGATCTTTTATAGGTATCACCTCCGATCGTATCATAAACTACATCATAATCGTGCAATAAATCTTCAAATTTCTGCGACTTGTAGTCGATAGTCTGGTCAGCACCCAATTCTTGAACATATTGGTCATCATTTGCGTTGACTGTAGTTGCCACATGAGCACCAATATTTTTTGCAAGCTGGATAGCAATAGAACCTATACCGCCTGCACCACCATGGATTAGAATTTTTTGATTTTTTGACAATTTCATATTTTCAACAAGTGCCTGCCAAGCACTAACACCGACAAGTGGTGTAGCCGCCGCTTCTAGATGATTAAGACGCTCAGGCTTGTGTGCAATATGGTCGACATTTGCCAAAGCTAGCTCTGCAAATGCCCCTGAACCACCGTTTGTTACTCCGGCCTGTCCATATACCTCATCACCTTGCTTGAACTCTGAAGATATTGCTTTTTCTCCAATTTGATTGATAACACCCGAAAAATCCATTCCTAATGTTGATGGAAATTGAAGTGGTATCATTTGTTGCATATAGCCTTCACGTATTTTCCAATCAATTGGGTTTATGCCTGCTGCTTTTAATTTGACTAGAACGTTTTCCCCAGTTAAAGTTGGTGTAGGTGTGGTTTGATTGATTTCTATTACATCGCTGCCTCCATATCCTTTGAATTGAACAGACTTCATCATCAATATAATGAAACCCAAAATATTAAAGGATAACCCACTGACAAAATTAAAGACGGCCTCTTTGCCTGAAAACGAGATAGTGCGTAAAATACAGCTTACAAGTAAATCTACGTACATTTTGGCTTTGCCCAAGAAGTGGATACATGAAATGCATCTCAAACCTGGAGATCCTGTAACAATTGTTAGAGAATCTGAACTAACTTTATCTGTAGTACCTAATATACTGAGAAGAGATACAATACCCACTACGATGTAACAGCATTAATGTTACAAGAAGAGAGTACCAGTTCCCTGAAGCGCAAGGTTCTATCTATTTATTTGTCAGGCTACAATACAATAAATCTAAGATCAAAGACAAAAATAATTAACCCATCTCAGCATGATGCAGTCAGAGATGTAGTACAACGGTATTTAATGGGAACAGAAATAATTGCCGATGCATCAGATAATATTACTTTCCAAGATTTGCTTAATATGCCAGAGCTTTCAGTCATTACTGCTGTTCAAAGAATGTTTTTAATTTCAACAAATATGCACAGTGATGCAATGATTGCTCGCAGTGAACAAAACCATGACTTGGGAAGGATGATTATAGAGTCAGATGACGAGGTAGATAGATTCAGTCTTTATATTCTTAGAAGTCTTACTATGGCACTACAGAACAAACAAACTGTTCAGGGTATAGGATTACGAAATCGTTCTGATTGCTTGAATTACCGAGTAGCTGTGAGAAGTATTGAGAGAGTAGCAGGCTGTAGGTATTGCTACTCTCAGACCACGCTGTAGGTATTGCTGATAAATCTCTAAAAATCATACCTGGATTTCCACAAGAGGTATTTCAAGAGATAAATAAAATGAGTAATCTATCAACAACACTTCTAACCGATGCAGCGGAAGCACTATTACACGGAGACTACAATTTGGCTGATGGTACTGTAGACAAAGTAGATGCCATTCGCTCTCTTGAAAATGAAATTATTTTGTCTGTTGATAAAGAAACAAAGGGACTGCTTGTGAGTCTACTATAGTGAATATTAAACTTATTTTGGAAGATATACTAAGAACTGCAGAACATGCAAGCGATATAGCAGAAGCAGCTATGAACAGGTTCGAACTTTCTCTTTTGCTTGAACAGGTTCGTTATTTAAAGCCGAACCTATTGAGCAAATATTCAAATTTTTGCATACAGTTATCCCGAGCTTTTCTTGATTGATGATGTCTGATATTTCATCTATGTCGCTTTGTTTTAATTTAAGAATAATTCTGTCATTTGTAAGGCTTGATATTTCAAGTCTAGGAATTTCATATTTTATCTCCATGTTACTTTCTTTTTCTAGCTTCACGATAAACGAATCAGAAAATGCCGCTTCGACTTCACCAAACTTTATTCGATCAGATGAATATACAGTTTTGTAGTTGATACTGTCGTCGCTATGAATTTTATCCTCATAAGGGTATTCTGACATGTTATAATAAATCTGCGATATAGTTTACTCAAAATAGTATTAAAAACTACCTTAACTTTTTGCTTCATCAGAGGTTTTTACGAATAGGTTATACTACTATAATAATAGTCAATGCTGTCATTTTCCGTTGTCTCAATGTACACTTAGTATGTAATGCAAGTCTCAAATGCTTGAAGGAAATTTCTTCGCAATATGGCCACGCTCCTTTGCTGTTACATTTGCATTAGTAGTTGTCGCTCTTCCGTTTGTAGTTCCTTTTGGAGACAGCAAGGTCTTAAAAATTGCTCTATAGTTGCTATAGATATACCAAGAAGATTAAAGCTAAAGGACGGCCATTCCCAACCGATCTTGTGATTATGGCCTTATTATTCTCTGTTGTAAAATAATATCATTGGGCGCTAGTTTTTCTTTATGATATTTTCTAGTCCACTTCATGCCTTTTATTTCCAAATCTAATTTCTTTTCTATCTCAATTAGACATGCATCTTTTCTGTCATGTCCTAAGCGTCTTCAGTGCATTTCCCCATGCAATAACTTGATCCAACGTCGAATTAACATAATTTTCTTGGAACTGTGCGGGCTTGAATACTGTGAAGTTCAAGTCCGTGAAGAGAGAAAGCGACACCTGATTACGTACTGTTGCAACCTGTAGTTCCGCCATCACCAACCGCAATTGCTCCACAGCACGTGTACCCAAAGCAGCTCCACCATAACTAACAAACCCAGCTACTTTGTTGTTCCACTCTTTAAACAGAAAGTCGATAGCGTTTTTGAGTGCGCCGGGTATGCCGTGGTTGTATTCTGCTGTCACAAAGATAAATGCATCAAAGGAATTGATCTTTGCCGCCCAGGTTTTGGTGTGATTTTTTGAGTATTGTCCTAGTGAAGGGGGAATTGGTTCATCTAATAGCGGCAGGTTGTAATCTTTGATGTCTACATACTCAAACTCAGCATCAGTACGCTTTTTTGCAATATCATGAACCCATTTTGCTACTGCTTCGCCGTTTCTTCCAGGCCTAGTGCTTCCTAAGATAATTGCTACTCAGCATTAATCACACTGGTTCCTGATTACCCACATGGCCTAGTAGATTCAGAAGTCTTAACTCTATGTCATTCTTTTTTAGCTGAACCATTGTCATGTGGACTGGTGAGGAGAACTTGAATAATAACATGATAGTATGCTGGTACTAACTTGATACAGTATTCATTACTGACTACGGGTGCACTAACTATTGAATTTATTAAGATGTTCTAGATGATAATGGACCTCCCCGAACTGTAACTCCCAAGTATTTTCGAAAGTGGATAAGGAAGGGATTCAAAGCCGTAAACATAATTCTTAAGGTTGGCCTTTCCCCAGTTAGGCGTAGTCAAGGAGTTCAAGGATCATTCTCTAAATTTGAGTGAAGATGAGGGTTCACAAAGTCGGAAACGTCTGAATCTACTAGCCAGTAGCAAATGTTGCTACTAGGCGACCCTGTTTCTTTCCAAAAACAGATCCTTTTAAGAAATACTTTCGCTCACCCTTATCTTCCGGCTTTAGGGTTCTTGTGGTGTACCCCATTCGTCAAATAGTCACGTCGCGTTTGAGTTGACTTGCTACTCCTTGAAATTATTGATTTTCGGAATTCAATTGATTCAATTGCCATAGACAGAGATCATCCAGGTCGTGATGTGGCAATAGGTAGCCAGTGTTTCAATGTGCCTGGAAGGTGATATCAAGAAGGTGCTGGTTGACGGCGCGACCCCACAGCATCCTCCTAATGTGAGCCTCATCTGCTGGCAGGGTTTCCGGTCAACCATCACTGATGTATGCTTGTATCTATCTTTACGTCCTTATCTGTAGAACATATTCCTTTTGGTTATAGAATAATGACAACACTTGATCTATATTTGAATTTAATATTCTTGTTATTAAAATATGAATACATTATGAAATGTGGATCTAAATAATAGACGTCTTGCGTAATTATGAAATAAAATCTCTTTATAATGGTTCAGAGCAGACCTATTCTGTTAAATTAACCTACTACAAGTTCGCATTATTCTGAAATTTACCAGTCCTGAGACTATATCAGAAGCATGATCGT
>JAICVW010000133.1 GCA_025935105.1 Nitrososphaeraceae archaeon | reverse complement strand
TATTTGTTGCTCCGAACTTCCCATTTCGGTCAGAAGTCGGCGGGATAACGAAGCCGATTTTGCATCGAATCATTTCATGCACTTACACAGGTGGAGATGGTTGGAACAAAGAAAAGTATCCAAATAGGAACATAGATGGGCTTACTGATTTATTCGGGAACGGTCATAATATAGGTTGTCTCACGGTTATCGGTTGGAGTGGTCCCTCATCTAAGAATGTCAGATACACCGGCTACCTCAATAGAAATCAGATGTATGCTGAAATGATTAAACATTCGATCGGACTGCTCCCGTGGAAGAAGCACTGGTCCCATGCTTTCGTAAACCCTAACAAGACATATGAATATGCTCATGCTGGTCTATTTGTCATGTGTACTGATTCGTTTAAAGCGGTTGCTGAAACTTTGAAGGGAAATTGTGCCACTTTTAATGATTATTCTTCCCTCATCTCAGAATTGGAGTTCTTTCAAAATAATCCAGAAGTGCTTTATGATAAACGCACCAAATTGTTTGAATTCGCTCGCGAAAACCTTGTCTGGGAAAGGAATGAAAAAGCGATAATCGAAGCTTATCGGTGCTGTCAATAGTCCAGTCGTCTATCAATAACTAATAGATTTAAGATAAACGTTAATGATGGTACGGATAGGAGCGACAGAAATGATTTTTGTAAAGGATTATCAATCTGCTTAAACTTCGAAAGCGAATGCCGTACTCAGTCACCAGTGTTATGACGACTCTTGGTTCAACGTCATGGCGTGTTCACTAGCGCATGAAATAAAGATTGTTTTGTGTCTATTGACCTTAACCACGACCCCTTCTTCGATATGGGAACCCTGGAAACTCGCTTTACCTCTGGAAATTCCCTGTAAATCATTTCATACTGGTGAACAAAATTATGTGGTGCTGCTTTTTTTGGCCTTTGTTCCTCATACCAATCCATGTTGAGCACATGCTTGTTGGACGACTTTACCAGTTTATGTATTACGTCCCTGATATCTTCGGGGAGAATGTGCATAAGTACTTCAGCAGCTATTACCAAATCATATTTCTTCTGTATCTGCAAAGAAGTAATGTCCCCCACCGCAAAATCCAGATTTAATCCATTGTTGAATACCTCCTTTTTGTCCTTCATTAATTGTTTGGCATTTTGGATTTGCTCTGGCGAGATATCTATGGCGTAGTACTCTGAAATGCCTTCAAAGTTGGTCAGGATTAGCTTTGTTATACGTCCAAAACCGCACCCAATTTCCAGGACGGAAGTAAAGGACGTCGTGTTTTGTTTCAGATAATCAATTAGAACTCTTTCTTGTAATTCGAAAAGCTTGTTGTACCGAAAGTCATCCTTGTAGGTCCTACCGTGCTTGAGCCAATATTCACCAGGAACGTATGGCATCATGACAAGGAGAAAATTGACATACTTAAGGATTTTCTCTATTCTTACCCTTAGGATAGGGTTCTACTCACCGATTACTAACTATGAAATACATAATACATAATTTGACGATTTAGTTTGACGTATTATTCTACAAATGCCGTTAATAATCTGCATTTAGATGCGCTTAGAGTACTAAAAAATACGCCACTAATTAGCAGGCTGCGACTGTAGTACCCATGTTACTGCATATCTTCTGCTAATAACACGTTGTACATTCGATCTAGGGCCTCAACCCCAGATTTTCTCATGGAAAGTCCACTTCTTGTTCAGAAGGAAATTACTTATAGAAGCAACTGCCACTGCAGCAAGCAGAGAGATCCCATATTCGAAACCTGACTGAACTAATATGTATAATAATAGTAATTGAATCATTGCTCCAACAGTGCTGAGCCCAACGAAGGTGCCGTATTGCGGTAAGGTGCCTCTGGAGAATTTTCGGTCTTCGAAAGTCCAAATCTTGTTCAGAAAAAAATTTGATGTGATCGACAGTATTATTCCTACAACTGAAGCCTCAATATACCAGAGGTTGGAGATAGCACCTCTAGTTAACAGAGTTGACACTATAAAATTCAAAAGAAGGCCTGTGGCTCCAACTGTATAAAATCGACCTGCCTTTGATAGGAACAACACTGATTTCCGTTTTTCTGTCCTTTGCTTCAACTCTTTTTTTGATTGGCGACCATATCTGTACAGATACCAGATAGAGTTAACATAATCAGAAACTACGCGATTATCCAACTTACTTTTTCCGGCTTTCCGATCGGTAAACGTGTACGGTATTTCCTTGACTCTGACACCTTTGGCCTTGACTAGAATTTCCAGAAGCAGTTTGTAGCCATATGTATCGAACCTGATATTCTCAATAATATGTCTCGGAAAAGCGAAAAATCCGGAGATTGGGTCCCTTACATTACACAACTTTAAACCATGGATAGCAATCTTCGCCGCTAGCCTACTAAGTAATTTCCTCCTGTAAGGCCAGCCTCTAATTGAACCGCCAGTCATATACCTTGAAGCTATAACTATGCAGTCAGGATCGCGCATCAGTTCACTAACTAGTAAAGGGACAGTTTCGGGCGGATGTGAAAAGTCCGCGTCCATAACTAGAATGTATTTACCTGAAGAAGATTTTATTCCTTGCAATATGGCAGAGATTAGGCCGTGCTTGCTTTCCCTTCTGACCAGCTTAACCGTAGACTTTGGGTCATCAATCGTGTAGTCTCCATTATCCCTGGACGCTTTAGCAGCTAGACTATTGAAAGCTAGCTGATTCTCGAGGTAACTAGAGATAAGCCTCCCTGTGCCGTCTGGCGAATTGTCATCTACAATCACTATCTCTGTAGAAAGGCCATTTGGCAACTTTCCTTTTATTCCCTCTACCAGACCCAGGATATTATCATATTCATTATAAGTAGGAATTATGACAGAAAGATCGGCATTTTCAAGCAAATTTCTACTATCATCATGTTACAAATAACTTAAACGTTATGAAACTTGTGGTCCGCAACTCTCGAGTTTCCTTCACAGGGAGCAATCGTCGTTCTATCGAATAGTCTACCACCTCTTAATTCACACTGAAATTCAAATTGTCTGATCGCAAACAATACTAGAAGAATTTCACGCGTATCTTTTCTCCAGTTCCATGTAATGCTGCAAATCAACCAAATTGTTAAATTCACCGAAGGTCACCATTTGTTTTCGCCCATTCTGTGTTGAACCTGTTTCTTTTAGTTCGGAGAGAATATTCTTTATGGCAAATGTAGATGCAAACAGGGCAGAGAGTGGAAACAGGGCAATTCTGTACCCCATATCAAACAATTGCTTCGCATTTAGCGTTGGCGTTACCCCTTCCTCTATCATATTAGCTACTAAAGGAGCATCAACCTCGCTGGCAACCTTCGATAGTTCCTCAACTGAGGTCGGAGCCTCAACGAAAACCGCATCTGCACCAGCTTTGAAATATGTTTTGCCTCTATCAATTGCTTCGTCAAGTCCATCGCTTGCTCTTGCGTCTGTTCTCGCCACGATGATGAAATCACTAGTCTTACGTGCCTCTATAGCAGCCTTCAATTTTAATAAGTAATCGTCACTGGGGATTACACTCTTGCCTTGCATATGCCCGCATCTTTTTGGCCAGACTTGGTCTTCTAAAAATATCCCAGCAGCACCCAAATCCTCCAAATCCCTTACCAATCGCCAAACACTAAGAGGATTTCCATATCCAGTGTCAGCATCAACTATAACTGGAAGATTAACGGCTCGGATTATTCTTCGTGCATTGTCTACTGTCTCTCCAGCATTCAAGAATCCAAAGTCAGGCATACCTAACAAAGTAGCTGCAGAACCATATCCTGTTTGGAAGATTGCTTCAAAACCTACATGCTCTGCAACCCTAGCACTGAGAGCATCATAAACGCCTGGCATTACTATTATCGAATCACGCGATCTGATTTGTTCGTGCAAACTTCGTCTAGCGACTAGTTTTCCCATTCGGTACCTTGTTCTAACAAGAGTTATTAAAGATAGTACATAATGAATTTAAAAATCAGCTATATCAAAAAAGATCGTAATTATTCAAGCTGATTTCTGTTAACTTGTCGTCTTGGCCGTCTTATTCACTACACCTTATAATGACAGGACAAATTTGATTTGTTCCTTATCCCTAGTCATAAGAATGGTCAATTTCCCCTGAAACATCTGAAACAGGCATAGAATAATCTCCTATACATTAGGGTACGCCTATAAAAGTACTTTAGTATTCTGTACTGACTAGTAAAGTAGTAAATTGATAATATAGTAGACGTTTTGAGTATCCCGCGCTAGTGTCACGCTGTATGAATCAAATAATGACGACTATGAAAAAAAACAGTCTATGGAAGTCTGGTAAGAATGGGAACATCGAATTCCTGTCATCATGGAAGCGACTTGAGAGGGAGCAGCAAGAGGTACTCAGACAGATTAGAAAAGAGGAAGTTTACATTTGTCAAGACATTGAATATTTTTACAAAGTTGGCAATAATGCCTATGGTTTGTGGTTATCAAGACGCAGACTAGAGGTATAAGGCTTACAGCAGATAGAACAAAATGACAGACCACCAGCCAGACCTAGCGCATTTACCGATAATGTATCGCCTCCTCAGGCAGCTCCGTCACCTTTGTCGGCTCCTGCAAATACAACTCCTATAATAATGACCCTAACTCAATTAGCAGATTCAAACAAACTTCTAGCTCTGAGTAATCCGACCTCGACTCCTGTAGAGTATTCAATGTATTTTTATTATAGTTCATATGAAAATAACACCGCTTAATTCTGATAAGTGGGATAGCTGTTTTTTAGCGGCGATATTCCTAATACCAAACACAACCAACGTTACGATGCCTATACTTGCAACAGACGCATGGATTGCAATCCTCGACTGAGATTCGGCACAAAGGTTGTATGAAAGATTGCAATTATGAACATCCAAAAGAGCACCTAGGTTAAACTTTCCTCGCCGTTGGAATAAATAATCACCTGTAGGTCAATAATTCGTTAGGATGTGCCCGCCGCCTGCTGCTACCTCGAGATATGCAATGGTAGGAATTAATAAACAAAAAGCCAGATTAGCATTGTTGTATCAGAATCGGGCTAAATTCCTGTGGGTAGGCATCAGTCTCATCGTAGCCGGCTTCTTTATCACACTATGGCAAAGTACATCTAGTATTGATTTCGGATTCCGAGGAAATTTTGTCTTGGCTTTATTCTTGATCCCTACATCTTTGATTGCGATTGGGTTTGGTATCGTAGCATTTCATTTTTGGAAACAGTACAAAGATTATAGCAAGGCCTTCAAAAGAAAGAAAGGATTTGAGGCCTGAAGCATATCATAGCCAGCTGAAACAGAGCCTTCAGTAAAACCTTTTCATAAAGAAATACTCTGTTTGGCAATTTTGGTTTCTGCTTCAGAAGGAAAGGAAAATAAGAAAATTAGAAACAGTCTCGGAGGCAGCGCGCGTCATTTTGAGTAATTATTTTAGGAAGATGCACATGCGTATTCTTCTAAATTCTCAAACAGAATATTGTATTCGTTAATGTACTTATTGTACTTGGCCTCGTCATATGTCTTAATCCACGAGTCACTCGGTCTTGAATTAGAATCACTTCCTATAAGCTTCGATTTTTATCCATGCGTTATCATGTCCTTCGTACCTATTATGACAATAATACTGTGTTTTGGAAAATAGTCGTATGTTCTTATGTTTAAATTTCCTCTCATATAGGGGCCAAATTTTGCTTTTCTTTGCACAATAATTCGAGCGATTTCTTTATTGAGTACTTCAAATCACCCGCGCCAACAAATATTTGGGACTGAGTATCTACATGGCTCGAATTCGTATTGAGTAGGAGAAACGTTACGCGTACATTTCGGTAAATTAGATCCCGTATTACGCTCATATTCTGGTGCACTATTATTCGGAACCCGACGAAATCTATCGTATTTTGAGCGACCGATAGCATTTGATTGAATGATGGCAATTCCTGTCGTGAATTCTAGTGATGAGTCGGACCGATAGACTCCCTTCTTACATCAGGGTTTCGTTTTGCCCGGGAAAACAGAGCCCAACGTCTTCCTAATCGTGCTGTCCTACTGCTTTGTCTACTTCGCGAATAATATACAGTAAGTAGTATGATACCCGCAGCGATACCGAGGGGAGCGAATATCCATCCTGCTGGCAAGCCTGGTATTGAAAATGGAAGAAGTGTGGAGAGCGCGGCGATAATCCCGCTAATCCAACCTACTTTCTCTAATGTTTCCACCAGTCTGCGCCAAACCACTGGATTTAGAATTATGAATATGAGCGAAGTGACTAACCCAGGGGCACCCCGCTCGCAGCAATAACACCCTGTGTGCAATATATGTTTTTTACATCATTCAATACAGCAGAAATAGCAGTTACGCAACATTAATTAGTCACTAGCGATATTACTAGTGATATGCTTTCAAGTTGGTTTTCTCGGGTAGGTAGCGTTATTCCCCGTGGTTTTTCTAGGCATTATATACTAGGCCTCTTAAGAGAACAGGAGTTAACAGGCAAGGAAATAATTGATAAGGCTATTTATCAGAGCGAAGGTAAGTGGAAGCCCTCTCCAGGTTTGATCTACCCGATGTTGGGCCGATTGCTTGAGGAAGGACTTATAGATGAGACTGATAACGGGAGATACAAAACTACGAACAAAGGACTGGACATTGCCGGCGACTTGGAATCAGTACATAAGATGCTACAAAAGCAAATCGATGTGATGCTTAGAGTAGGAAGTGTTGGTAAGTTTATGGCTAGAGATTTACTTGACCGGGTGTTCACTATAGGTTCTACCTTAAGCTCAAATTTAGATAGAATGACGGAGCAAGAGCGTGAGAAGTATAGGGAGTTTTTGTTAACAGAGCTAAGGAAGATGGATGAGCAACCACAAAGAACCCAAAGAATACCGGTAGAATAATAGAGATGATCAAAGCAAATAATATCTTAAACCGGCCATTGAAGTGATGTTTTTTTGTC
>JAICVW010000740.1 GCA_025935105.1 Nitrososphaeraceae archaeon | reverse complement strand
CGCAATCCACTCAAGTTAAGGTTCCGTCAGCCACATCTACTACTAATACCCCTACTGTACATGCGCCTTCAAAACATATTCTAGCAAATAGAGGTCAGCACTCTGTTACCATTCCTACTATTACTCACAACAAGATAACAACGCTAGTATCACCTTCTCCTCCTCTGGTCCCCCCGTAAATTAGATAATGAAAATTTACGTTATATTCCTGGTTTAACATAGTCGTAACAAATTAGGACCACACAAATGCTTCCATTGAGCAAAGGTAGATGTACTTAGGACATGTGCAAAACAAGTCGTCTTGAGTTTGCATTTATCAGAAGGTTGTTTACTAGATCTTTTCTTCAATATTCCCACATAGCTTTGAATGACTGTGGAAAAGTCTAGATAAGCAAGACATCCTGAATTGTGTGTAGTTATAACACAAATAACCAATACTGTGGAACTAACAAAGTAGATAAATATGTATAGGGAAATAATCAGGAGGATGTAACTAAAAAGATGAACGATGGCAATACTACTATTGAAGAAAATAAGAGAGCATTCCTTGAAAACTTCAAGATTCCAAATCACGAAAGGCAAAGACTGACCAATGAAGTCTTGTTATTAGTTGATGAAATAATTAAAGGATATGCCATGAGCAAGCATATCCAACAGACTGATGTGGAAGTTAGAAAAGAAGTTGCTAGAAGGATCTTGGATGGGATACAAGAGGATATTGAGTCAATGTAGATGAAGTAATCTCATTTATAGAAGACAGACAGCTAGTTTAAAGAGATATTGCATTTGCATCCATGTGCGACCCTTGTCTACAGTAGTACCATTTTTCCTTATCGTTTATTGAGAAACCTTATGTTAGTAATTTCGTTTGCTTATTTGGTAATATCCATATCCATATAATATCTTTTGAAAGACTTCTGATTTCGAACAAACATAGGACACTGATACATAAGGAGGCAGTAGCTAAGAGATTTTATATTTTTCTTTCCTTCACTTGTTTTTATTTTATATATTCTTATTGAACTAAACCTGCTGCTCTTGTAATTTCAGAAGCGTTATGATACTCTTTACCTTCTTCTAGATTCTTTTGAAATATATACAGTATGTCTTCAACTTTTTCTTTTGTAATATTTGGTGGTGAATATCCTTGACGTTGCTGTAACTGAATAAACTGAATTATCTTATTCTTATCAGCAGGGAATTCTAAGTCCTTGAGCAGCTGGCCTATTGCCACAGCCTTTGCATAGTCACCAACATTTACTTCCTTTCTTTGGCCCTCTATCCCACCTTGCTCACTGACTACTTTTTGTACTTCTTCTACCTTTCCTTCCTTAGGGATTTGTTCAAACTTTTCTCTTTTATCCTTAGTATCCTTGTCAGACACACTTAATCGCATCCTATTATTGCGCAGCTTATTATATTATTATATAACCTTATAATAGCGATAGTGGCATCTTTTTGGATTCATGATTTTAATTTTTTAAGCAGATACAAGATAATTATTTTTTTTCTGTATCGAATTCAAACCTTCGTCTTCTCGATGTCTTTTATGCCAATAAAAGATATTTCTGTG
>JAICVW010000227.1 GCA_025935105.1 Nitrososphaeraceae archaeon | reverse complement strand
GGGAGTAGTAGTAGCTTTCATGGGCGCACTAGCTTATGTAGTCCGAGTCTACGCGCGTCTTGTAGAGTTAGGAGCAGAAACACCAGCAAAGAATCCATACGTAGCAGAGATGTACAAACTAGCATTAGAAGGAAAGCTGTATAGCAGAGCCATCCCGTAGAAGTAGAATAGAATAGACCTGAACGGCATACCTACATATCTGTGCCAATAGTTGTCATGTGGTAGATCTGAACTGTCGTTTGGATCTACCGCTACCACTTGACCCTTATTTGTATTGTAGTATGGAGTTAGCAATAGCATGATAATCCTGAGTGAATGCTGGCTATTATTTTCAATAATTTTTAAATAATTGTATTCAAACGACAGTGTAACACAGTTCAGCAAAATTTGTATTTCATTTCATCATCCTCTTATTTGTGTGGAGTTTTATTTTGTAGTACCCTTTCGGCATCTTCTTCACCTTCTCTCATCAGTTTCTTTACCCGGTAGGCAGAAAAATCACTATCTTCATACAAATAGTGCAATTCTTCTCTTTCCGTCCGATCCGTGTTACTTGTTCTATTACTCCTCCATATTCACTAATAAGCTCATTATATTCTGATTCTATCTCCCTGAGCTTGGATTTGCTCTTCTCCCCTACCTTATAATTATCAGCAGCATCAGCATTCAAGATATCATATAATTTCTTTAAAAGAGATATGTATCTTTCACGGATATTCAACATTTCAATATTTGTATTAGTTTTATCCAAACTTGATGCCATGCTTTACAATCGCTTTATATACTCCGCACTCGTAAGCTCCTAACGAGCCTCCTCCCTGCAATACGAGTACAGTTTCCGTTTCCGGTTCAGATTGTTGTGAAGTTTGGGTTTGTTGATCTAGACTATGATTACGGTATTCTCTCAATCTTGTATCCTTGCCTCCTAAAGCCTCGCTTAGTCATATTCCACATAGAATAAAAATGTAAAAAACTCCTCATTTTTTCTAATCATTTCCCAAGGTAAGTATCTTAATTTGGATTAACAAAACTCCTCATTTTTTCTAATCATTTCCCAAGGTAAGTATCTTAATTTGGATTAACAAAACGTCCTATTCTTGTCACTATTAGGAGTGAAATTGTATACGGGCAATTGATACTCAACCTGTCTTTCGCCATCTCTTCTACATTGATTAAGACTAACCATGTACCATTATTTCTAAAGTGTATTAACTATCACATTTGGAATTTTATTACAAGTTCTCAACTCCAGCCGTCTCAACTATACCCACGCAGTTAATAAATTCCCAGTTTTATTCTTTAAAACCAGTTCTGCTTCTTGAATCTCTTACTTTTAGACTTTTAGGCAGGTAAATGTCTGGTCCACATTTTCTGTGCAGTGATTACTTCCTACTGAATAGCGAATTTTATTGATCAAACCAGATGTATCTATCTCAGAAGGAGATGGATTTGCATCACCGATGGGAAATACTGGTTTGATAACATGATAAAATAAAATATGAAGGTCGATCGGTTTGAATGAGTAAAGCTACGTTTAACATACATGTCTTGATTATAGATTTAATAACTACCAAGTCGTAATAATAAATGATCTCAAGTGTATATTGCATCTCCTTCATATACAAAGAATGAAGAGAAACATAAACACAGATGTAATGCCTGCGGGATAGAGTTTGAGAGTAGTGAGCAACTTAGCACTCATAATAGATTAGAACACAGTAGCAACGCCCATTCTCCTGCAGGAATAGCCTAAAAATCAAATCCATCAAAATTTTTTGTAGCACAATTTGAGCTGACTATAGTCTATATTTGCATTACTTAGAATACTGCTTTTTTCATGTGCGATCCGCATTTACGACAAGTTCCACCGGAAACCTTTCTTCCACAAGCTAAGCAAATATACATTACTTTGGAGCCGCCATTAATGTTATGACTAGCATTTCGCCCTTTATTGGTTCCAGTATCAGAACTAGAATTACTTAGACCCAGAGAGTTTAAAGTGTTAGACTGCCTTTTTCTAATATAAACTATAAATCCTATGTACGCAAATAAAAACAAACCTAGACCTAATATCAATCCAAACAGGTATGTTAACAACACGCTCACTCCAATACTGCCAGCAAGAAATAGCAATCTGAATCGTTGTAATTCTTTCAAATTACTTACTCTAACTACGAGTTTTTATTCCAAAAGGAAAAAAAGATTGGGTCATCTATTCAGCATACTTCAAATTAAATCTTGTAGTCATCCATTGCTGCTAGAGGTAACTTGAGGAATACTTCAGCGCCATCATACCTTTGAACATATGATTGAGGTATGTAGTATTCATTCCTTGTACCGATTGATGTTACAACTATCGAACCGCTAGTCACTGCTACTACATCTCCTATAGGTTCATTATCTTTAGTTCTTACACCTTTGTTAACGATGTTGTCCCAGTTTAAAACTGCAGGTTCGTTATCTTCTTCTGCTACAGTCTTTTTCCTTTCAATCATAGGTATACGGATTTCTAAGTCTGGAGAAACACTCAAAGTTTCTTGGCCTGCGGCTGAACTAGTTCGAGATACAGCACCTATACCAGAACCGCCGGTATTATATCTGCCATATTCTTCAGCTGCAGGGGGGGCGTCTCTTGCAAATGTATTTCTGAGCTCTTTTTTGGATACTTTAAACCACAGATTATGTCCGTCGTAACCTTCTACAAGATATTTCGGAATATAGTAAGTGTTTTTGTATGCTATTCCCTTCACGGTAATGATATAATTTGTACCGATACTTTGCACTTCACCAAGATCATCATCGTTTATTCCTCGTGCTTCCTTTTTAATTACTTTATCCCAATTGATAAATGGTTCCATACCTTACGATCGTAGGCGTCATATAAAATACCCATGCAAACAGGTGCAGTCTTTTGAAATTTGAGAGTATTTTATCACACATATTTCAAATTCAGAGATTCTTACCTTGTCCCACAGAGAGCATCTAGCCAGTATTATTCGTGTGATATGCACAATGTTCGTCTAAACAAGGTATTACATTGTCTCTAGGTTTTGCAGTGCTATAAACTCGCAACAATTTCAAAGTAGCGATCGTTGAGATCATAGAAGTTAATTGTTAACAATCCTGCTAGATGTTCCTTAGTACCAAGAATACAGTAGAGATTGTTATTTCCAATGTAACGACGTTTAGAGATTGTTATTTTGGTTCAGGGATAATACAAGCATTGCAATCGTAGCAATGCTTGTTTGCAAACATATGAACTGAATTACGCAATAACGGTCTAGACGTAACTCTAATCCGCCCGAATAGGTAATCTATAATCGCATAAGGTTTTCGTAAATGTAAATAATTTGTAATTAATGTAACTAATACTTGCAAACAGATGAACTAATCTGTATTACTTTGCAATGGTAATCACTCTTTGTTATAGCTTTTGTTGTCTAAGAAAAACAGTCATTATGATATCATTATATATTATACAATGGCATATCATAATGTGAATCTAGGCACTAGAGCTCCGATTGGACGTACCAAAATGATTACTGCTACCGCACTTGTGTTATTTCTCATCACAGGCTTTGTGATAGCAGCTCCAAGTCTTGCAGGAAAGGCATATGCGCAAATAAATACCTCTCCATCACTATCAGGGACTACATTTCCTCCGCCTATTTTCTATCAACTCAGAAATCAGCCATCATATGCAATTACTGTTCCGTTCAGTTCCCTTGGCGCCCCTCAGTTTGAACCAGCGGACATAGCTATACCAACTGGCATGACGGTTATTTGGTTTAATGATGACAGCGGGCTTCATACCGTAACTACCATGTTCAATAGTACCTACACTCCTCCACACACGCTTAACTCTGGACCAATACAAAGCAATGGTGGTTCGTTTATCCAAACATTCACTAAACCGGGTACCTATGATTACTACGACCAATTTGATCCTTCTGTACATGGTAGGATTACAGTAAGCACAGGGATGGAAACGGGTAAAAACTTTGGTATGCTTGTTGGTGGAGGTGGTTTGCCATTCGATCCAGCTCATGCAAAAAGATTTGTGCTAACCTTTGTTCCAAAGACTGTCAAGATCCCCCCAACTGTAGCCTTGACATACAACGTAACTCTATTAAACTCAACTGGGAAACCAATATACAGTCACAATTATGACACCGCTGATGGAATATTGGATCTAGAGTTAGTCCCTACACATAAATCACTCTCAAAGAATGCAACTACAGACTTTACTACATGGGGACCAGACTTCATAGGACAAGAGTCTATTAGAAGCACAGGTACATTTCATATAAAAGGACCAGTATTGGTCGACAATTCTCCATACAGTATTAGAGTTGCGATAGTAGCTAACAGCAATTCCATATTGCATACGCCCATAGTAGATACATTCGCATTACCACCAAATAGCTCTGCAAAGTAAGTTCTACTTTGAAACAACATTGAGACACGAGGGCAGGTGCTAATAAAAGGAACACATAGAACAGAGGTATAACAGGCATCAAAAGCCTTAAAGATAACGTATCCGACTCAATTTTTTTTTGCTGGACTTGTTTATGCTCAATTATCGATTACTCTTAAATTTGGATTTTAATTATGCTTACACTATTGTTTCTCTAATTGCCGTAAGATTTGGATTTGTTATATTCCTTAGTGTGCAATAAATGCTAATGATTACAAAAGCAAGTACTCTAAAAGTCTTTGGTGCAATTATATTGGCAACAGGCTTATTGACATTAGGAGTATTAACGAATGGCTCAATCAACAACCACGCCTCTGCACAATCATCCCCACAACAATTTACAGCCAAATTAACAGGTAGCAACGGAGTGCCACCCATAAAAACTCCGGCCACAGGTACCGCAAAGTTCACTCTTAGTCCAGATGGAAAATCAATTAGCTACACCCTGAATGTCACTAATATCAATAGTGTTATAGGAGCTCATATCCACAGCGGTAACGCAAAGCAGAATGGACCCATTGTACTTATTCTATATGGAAATCCCACTATGACAAACCCTCCGACGGGAAAGGTTAATGGTATGTTATCAAAAGGAACCACCACTGCATCTGATCTTAAAGGTCCTTTAGCCGGTAAACAGATGTCTGATTTGCTGAATTCGATTAAGGCTGGAAATGCATATGTGAATGTACATACCACACAAAACCCAAAGGGTGAGATTAGAGGACAAATAACTTCATAAATAAATACACAATAATACTTACCCACTCACTTTTCTTTCATACACGATATCGATTTTTGGTTGGTAGCAGTTGGTCTCAAATCATGATTTAATACCTTGTAGAGCTACTTAAGAAAAGTATTTCCTAAAATGATGTTTTTTAATTATCTACGCACCACACTGGGTTAGTTTGAGTGCAGCTGATAGACTGCTACAAACCATACAGCTGATAATGCCTCCAAGATTAACTCTTCCTATTGCGACTTACGAGTCATGCTACGAGTC
>JAICVW010000691.1 GCA_025935105.1 Nitrososphaeraceae archaeon | reverse complement strand
TGATGGTGGTGGTGATGATGGTGGTGGTAGTCGTGTGCGAACGCGGATTGGCCAGATACACCATATGAGGCTATCATTACAGCTGCCGCGGCCACTATCGCAATTGCTACGAAGAGTTGTCGCTGATTCATTCATAGAAAAATGTAGCCAACGAATATATCAGATTTTAGAATCCCTAGCTAGGTACAAAAGTTATTGAGAAAATTCTATAAAATTATTGCTGAGATTAGAATATGATACTCACCATGTAATGCATTAAGCATAATGCTCGAATTTATCACCTCAACTAAGGATGAAGGCCATGACCAGACATAAAGCCACGAAGCTACTATCAAAGGTAAAGCTGTTTTTGATTTCAAGGCCCGTGTCTTCTATTAATATCCCGGAATAATCGATACTCATATGTCGACTCATAAGAGCTTGGCCGATGGGCCGTTGGGTATAGAAAGTGAGAAAAATATCTCAGTCCAGAGTATAGTTGTTTGGCGTAACGTGCCTTTTCTTGTGCTCTGCTATTTTATGGCATCACAAAGTTTTGATATTATCTGTTGATGCTTTTCTGCGGGGGTTTTGGGCAATTGTAAATATATGCATAGAAATTTATCCTTAGTCTGAGTGAGTGGGGTAGCTGCCAAAAACATATCTCCTTCGGGTTTTATTTCTGCGTCTCCCTCGGGTTTTATTTCGACAATTTCAAAATGCGCTTTGTTTGTTGACCAGTCTACCCAGCAGTGGGAAGCCATATTATTTAGCAAAGGTAAAACAGTGGCTTTGTAAAATAAGAGAGCTGGTTTCCGTGGAAATGTACTATTTGTTCTTGAACCTTGAAAATTATTTCCTTTCCTGAATTTTCCAACTACTATACCTCCGTCGGAGTTGACTACTGCGGTGAATTTTACAGCCTTGGTAGCATACAATGAAACTAAACAGACTTCCTCAAAGAAATCGCATTCTTCCATTGCTTATTAACCGCAAGGGAACAGGCCTAATATTAACCATTTTTTCCACTTATGGTAACTTTATTAGCATCTTGAACTTTTTGCAAGCAATTTGCTTAAATAATATAAAAACTATGTTTACCGCATCGACTGATAAATCATGACATGCAAGGGTATCTGCATTCGCCATAAGGCGTCCAAACCAGTAGGCACTGGACGGTATTCTACTGGACAAAAAAGATGTCAAGTCTGCGAAATATTCCTTAAATGGGATGGGCTTTGGTGTCCATGTTGTGGCTATAGACTACGAACAAAGCCCCGAAACCTTAAGTACAAGGCCAAGCTAAGGGCGAGGAAAGAAATTGCAAAATCAAAGGTATTGATCTCCTCGACGCAAAGTCAGCAGCCGCCTAGCCTTAGCTCATAAATAAAGCAGCAGCCTAGTTTAACATCATCCTATGATTTGGATTTAATTTAGATGTCTGTCTTATTCCAGAACATCAAAAGGTGACTTTCTCTTCGTGCACAATCCGCCGTTAGAAAATAGACTGGGAGAGTCAAGCCAATCATAGTTCCGTCTGACCCATGAATGGATAGCCCAGTCCAATTTCTGTTGTCACGAAGCATCTTACTGATTTTTGAGCGATGCAATATCCTATCAATTTAAGCCAAACAACCTCAAGGTCCACTCCCTCAAGGGGCATATTTCGAGGATCTTACGTATCCAATATGACATAAGGGAGCTGCTGAAGCACACATGATTGACGGAATTCAGCCATTACGAACTTTTTCATTTGAACAACAGTGGAGAGGGGGCATTAGTTTTATCACTTGCTAGGACCATTTGAGCAGATTGGAGTCTTATCTATTGAAAGGAACACTGGTTCTCTGAAAATTCCAGATGGTCAAATGGTCTGTGATGAAAGGCATCACGAATTAATCTAACAGCGCTACCGTACTAATC
>JAICVW010000559.1 GCA_025935105.1 Nitrososphaeraceae archaeon | reverse complement strand
GTTAGTATTCGCTTGATAATATGTTCAACATTGTGAGTGTTACAAATCGTTCCTTATATCCTAGGCGAGATGATTAAAAAAGACACTTATAGTCATGGATGCATGTGGATGAAGAAAGTCAACAGAAATCTGTTGATTGCATACTGGAGGGAATAAAACACCTTTCGAAAACTAAAATTACAGGTGGCTATATTGCCTGATCTAATGGCGAAATGGATTGGATGGTTTGGAACTGAGATGACAAACTCGAAAATTATGCCTTAGAATTCACTGAATCTGTTGATACTATTTTTCTGGTCAGAACAATGACTAAAGGCCTTGTTTCATACTGGTCAGATGTGATGACCGTACCTGATGACTAAACCTGATGACCCATTGTCAATGGACCGATCTCATACGTTTGCAAAAGAGATGATAGAAACATGAAAAGTTTTCTTCACAAGGACACTTGAATTGCCGTGGTCAAATACGGACATGGCCACTCGGGACCTTTCAAACGATATGACCAAACCAAAGAGTCTGAAGGGAACGGGGCAAAACGGTTTAGAGTGGCACCTCATTTGATTCTTCCCTGCTTAGAGAAGGACTGGTTGATGGATTTCATTTGTTCATCAATCCAATTGCAATAGGAAAATGGCATGACAATCCTGACTGAAATCCGTTGGTAACTAAGATAGCAGAAAGGGCCAAAATTGCAAGTTTTCTTGTTCTTCGACATGTATTACTGGAATTAGAGCAGATATAGTTATAATGCCAGTTCCGTCCCAACATTGATTATATCTTTACAAACTCATCAACTCAAGGTATGTCTCAAAACACTTACATCTGGTCCTTCACTGAAAGCGGGCTGTTGAGCTTCCATATGCCATGAACAAGTTGAGGACTGAGCAATTACCGCTGAAAACGAAAGGTGGTAGATCATGGTAAAGACTTTGCTTTACGGCCTCAGCAATGATGTATTGAACGTAGAAAGACTGGGTGACCTAATGTTTCCTATTTTTACTTCATCTCCACAATTCGACTAATGGGATATAACGTACAACGTCATACAATCCTGTCGTCATATTATATTTTTAGATCCTAAATTCCACACGGAAAACATTTGAGAGAGTGTTTGGAAATTTGGACGCTAAAGAACGATAACGCTTTGGTATAGTTCATCGAACCACCTCCGGTTAGGACTACAACTGCCCGTGGTCAAACACCTGATAGATCCATTGTTACATTGAATGACAAGCGATAACAAACATTAAGCCGTATGAGCCAGCCGTGTTTCTCTCTCTTTATAATGCTAGCACCACTTATTGCCAGCCAAAACCGACATCGAACCATAGTGAGAAGCTATTTTTGGCCATTAACCAAGTTCTAGGCACAATGGGTTTTGGTGCCTAACATAAATCATGTTTGTTTAATCGTTACAACTTGCCGGTTATCAACTGTTATTTAAAGATTTATGTTGCATTCTATAGGATCCCCCTTCTTATCTCATCTTCATATTCAGGGAAATACTCTTTGATTTGATTGATATTAAACTCTTTAAGGATGGAATCCTTCCCTTCCCTCTTTGAGAGGAATTCAAACGATTTTTTAACGAAATCTTCTGGACCTATTAATCCATTTGAAATTTTCTCGTAGTATTCTTTTTCCATGCTTACCTTATGTTTACTATGGGAGCCGCTTCCGTCACTCTCAGTTATTTCCACATGATATGACCATAAATTAAATTCAATAGGCGGCAAAGTGCGGACAGTGACCATAACCATTTACATTTCAATGCATTATCGAGTAAAATGTGTTTGCATCGATATGCAACTAAATTACGACGGTCGAAACAAGGTGCACTCGCTTCTATGCCTGACACGCATTAATGAAAAATGGGCTCCGATTTAATGATATTCCACTAACGATCCGATCGGTTAAAATCAAAAATAACACATCTTTTCGTGATTACAACGAGAGCCCTCTTTAATTCTAAGAATGAATTTACTAGGAGTCTATCGTGGTAGCGTCTTTTTTGTTTTATATAAGAATGTTAGGTCTACCCCTTCTCCTCAACCCTGATCAAACCTGACGCTTCAAGGTCTCTAAGCTCATGAATATCCATATGTTTAGGTGACCGCCTTGGTTGTCATGATGCTAAAAATTTTCAATGGCTCGCGAAGATCATCGAAAATTGAGACAGGCAACTGGATATGTATCCAAACAAAATTAGTGGAGATCATAATTAAATTTGTCATGCTCAGAACTAAAGGTAAGGCATAGCTGTATTAAGCAAAAATGTCATAAGTGTACAGCTGATAAATTTGGCATATCAGACAGCAATCATTACTGGAGGCAGCAGAGGTATTGGAAAAGAAACCGCCGTCCAACTGTTTAAAATGGGGCTGAACGTGGTTATATACTCTAGAGACCAATTAGAAATCGAAACGACAGTGGCAGAGATCAAGGAAATAGGAAACCAAACCGAGGTTCTGATAATGAGAATAAAATACTTGGTAGAATACTTTAATGTATAAAGCGCTGGTTTAATTAACTGTGAAAAAAAATGGAATCTGTTAGATGTAACACGATTCACGCAGAGCTAACAGTAACAGCAACACCTGTTGGAACAGAATTCCGAAAAAGTTAAGCTTATCCATGAACATTATCTTGTTCCTTCAAGACGAATGGAGCTAAATCAATTTGCTACTTGTTGTATTACTTGCGGTACTGTCAGATTTGTGGTAAGTTAATAGGACTCGAAACAATGACCTAACATCATATACATAGAATCACAGACTAGGCTAACTGTGAGATTGCTTATATTCCCTGATCCAACTAACTTCTT
>JAICVW010000324.1 GCA_025935105.1 Nitrososphaeraceae archaeon | reverse complement strand
TAGAGTAATTAAAAACTCATTGGGCTATTACTAACCAAGAACTTTGTATATCAGTGTATCTATAATTTACTGTTATCAGGTTAGGAAAATTCAGGACCAGGCTAGATGGATTAGATGCAGCAATTATGTGATTGATCAATTGAGCATGGTGTAGAGAAAATGTTTACAAAAGGACGAGAAGTATTAGCCAGTTGTGGAAGTGCATCTTTCTTTCCTTGCTCACCTTGACACCTAAAGCTCTAGAAAGACTTCACTCATCGATTTCTATTCATCACTGTTCGCTAACGCATTTCGTTTCTGCTACTGTCGTTGTTATTGTTATTGGTATTACATGAACCTGTGTCATGCAACCTTGAGATTGTGTTGTAGAAAAATCTCACCATCTGATTCCCAGCATGAAAATAATTAATTAAGGTAAATATCGCTTTCCCCCCTGGCAATATCCGTATCAGTTCAGTAAGTGCCTCAGATCCACTCCGGACTTCTCCATTTTTGGATATAAGATGAAATGATTTGTAACGAAGATGAATAGGAACCTTATAAAGTAGGCCTTTTTGATCAGCATCAGTTAGTGAGGTAAAGTCTATTTTCGCGTCTTTGTCTAGAACATCAACTACATGCGCGAATCTCTTACACGGTCCACAATATGCATCGTATGCCAAGATGTACCTTAAAGACGAAGATCTGGCTTGCATTCGCACCAGATAAGAAGATGGCAGATATCGTATAAAAAGTAATAGCATTTTTGTATTTATGTGCAATTGAATCGCATATAGTAAGTGCGTTAGCATTATTCGATAGATTGTGTGATTGCCACTTCACATTCGGAGCAAATATGTAAAGGTTCAAACTTTAGGCGGTTTTGGAAGGTAAAGTAACGATATTCGCATAACGTATGATAATGATTTTCAATGGAATTTCAAAAATGAATCAGACAGCTACCTATTATATATGAGATAGTAAATCGTGTAATTGTAATTACATCCATACTTTATCAACATTATATTATATAGGCAAGGTGCAATACTGGGATAAAATGAGATGAAAGTAAAGCTCCTGACACGCTCTCCTCAGTTGCACGGAATCCTAACGTCAAAATTAGATCAGATAGGATTAACTGATTTTACTATTGTTGATCACAGACAACCCCTATTACCACAACTCGCAGATGCAGAAATAATTGTAAATGGGTTTGGCAATATAGGTAAAACAATCATAGATAAATGTCCAAATTTGCGATTAATACAGCAGACAGGTATTGGCATAGACAATGTGGATGTAAGCTATTGTACTTCAAAATCGATATTAGTGGCAAATATTCCTCTTGCTAATGCAGTATCAGTAGCCGAACACACTATTTTTCTTATGCTGTATTTAGCGAAGAACATCAAAGGAAAAATTAGTACCTCAGTCAATGGGAATGACGATGTTATCCCATCATCTGGTTTACTATCAGAAAGAATTCCTAATACATTAGGCTCGGAAATACAAGGAAAAATACTTGTCATTATAGGTCTTGGGGCCACAGGTTTAGAAGTTGCCAAGCGAGCAAAATCTTTTGGTATGAATGTTATCGCAGTAACAAAGAGTCCATTTCTAAAAAAGCCAGGAGAAGTCGACAAGGCATACTATGTAAATAGTCTTGGAGGATCAGAAATACTTTCAGAATCTCTTTCAAGGGCAGATTACGTTTCACTGCATACTTCTCTTACAGAAGAAACAAAAAATATGATAGGAGCAAGAGAGCTTGCTTTGATGAGAAAATCAGCATTTCTAGTAAATGTTGCTCGAGCTCCCATAGTGGATAAAGAGGCATTATTTACAGCATTATCTACTAACAAAATATCTGGAGCTGCATTTGATGTATTCTGGGATGAAGATAAGACACCAACTATATCACCATCATCTGATCCAAATGACAAATTACTAAAACTCCCTAACTTCATACTTACGCCTCACATTGCAGGATGGACTACTGAATCAGTTGATACAATAGCAAGAATAATAGCAACTAACCTTGAAAGGATTTCTCAAGGACAGCTCCCATTAACAATAGTGAATGCAGAATTGACATATTGATTGATTAACCAATTCTATCTTTGTAACGATTATCTTAGTAACAATTAATACCATATTAGTAAAACACATGTTGTTTTAATGTCTGCCAAGGTACTGTCACATGTCGACCCCAAGTCTGGCCCTTATATGAGTAAGAATAGAAGTTTTTGGAAGCTTAGAAGAGTCTGAACGTGCTTTACATTCTTCCGAGAAAGCTATAGAAGAAAACCCTAATGATGCTAGAGCCTGGTACCAAAATGGAGCGGCTCTTAATAATTTGAATAAGTACGAAGAGTCAGTAAGAAGCTTGGACAGGGCAATTGAAATTCAACCTGGTCTTGCAATAGCATGGTACAACAAAGGTTCAGCATTGATGGCAATGGGTCAATTTGAAGAAGCAGTGAAAAGTTTCGACAAAGGAATATCAATTAATCCTAAAGACCCTAAAGCCTGGTACCATAAGGGCGCTGCTCTCCTCAACGACATTAGAAATTATAAGCAAGCTCTAGAATGTCTTGATAAATCTATAGAAATCGACCCGAAAACTAACGCGGGAGTTTGGACAGATAGAGGGGCAACACTTGCTAATCTCGGTAAGTATGATGATGCAATAAAAAGTTATGATAAAGCTATAGAGATTTTTCCTGATGATGCTAGAGCATGGGCTGATAGGGGCGCAGCTCTCGTCAAATTAGGAAAATATGAAGAAGGACTGAAAGACTATGATAAAGCTCTACAAGTTCTTCCAACTGATATTTACACAATGAACCTCAAAGGAGTACTTCTTCTAAAATTAAAAAAGTATGAAGAAGCCTTAAGCTGCCTTGATATGGCCCTAAGACTAGATCCAAACAATTCTGTAGCTTTATTTAACAAAGGCGTAGCCTTGAATAATCAAAGACGTTACAAGGAAGCTACGGAGATTTACAATAAGGTTATTCAAACTGGAGATAACCTTTTTAACCCATGGTACAATATGGGAATTTCTCTGGCCAATCTAGGTAATTATAAAGAGGCGATAAAGAGTTATGATAAGGCCCTGGAGTTAAGTCCTGATGATGAACAAACAATATTTGAGAAGGCCATATCTCTAAATAATCTGGGAAAGCATAAAGACTCTGAGAGACTTGTTAAAAAGGCAAGGGACATGGGATTAAATGTATAGAAATCGGTTGGTTTGTTTTCGAGATGGAATACAATAATGCCTAAACCGTCTTGTTGACTTTTGACTTGATCCTTTTGTTGACTCAAACCACAAGGAAATTTATTACATATGTAGATTATAGAGCGAAATGACGAACATATTATTTAGCTATATTTCATTCGTGGTGAGTAGGAAGTAAGATTATTAGTTGACAAAATCAATACCTACCAATCATGCTAGACAGCAATCAAGGAAGAATCGTAAATGTAAGTTCGGTAGCAGGTTTAATATCATTGCCTTTAATCGGAGCTTACTCAGCCAGCAAATATGCTTTAGAAGCTGTAACAGATGCCTTAAGGATGGAGCTATGGAATATGAACATAAAAGTGATAACAATCAATCCTGGGTTTGTTAACACAAACATCAATACTGTGTCAAAACCAAAACTTGACAATGTAATCGAAAAGAAATCGTCTAGGTTTTCTGAAATATACAGAAAATACATGTACAATGTACCAGTAGGACTACCGCCAGATTCTGTTGCAAGTGTCGTATTAAGTGCAATATCTACACGAAAACCCAAAACTAGGTATATTATAGGAACAAGGCGACTTAAATTAGGAGTTAAAATAAGGAAATTTATTCCTGATACGATATTCTTCTCGCAAGTTGCAAAAAGGATAAATCAAAAATAATCCTTATCTGTGATGTAAGGTGAGATTCATTTGTTCTAATTGCCAGTCATGTAACACCCACAAAACGCTCTCACTTGACCTACTAAAGCTCCCCTATCCAGTTAGTCTACTCATTATTCTTCCACTGGACTCATTTAGCGTTCTTTAATGTTACGTACTGGGCAAAATTGGGATTACATTGATAGCATTTAAGTTGTAAGTAGCTCTGGGCCCCGGTTCATATCCGCAAATTGATGTCGCTCGCTTGGATTTCTATACCTGTATTGATGATTTTTATTATAACTTATGGTCTTATTCCACCATTATCTTATGTTAGTAATATAGTACCAACTAATGCTGCTATAGTACTAGCAGCGCCCTTGAATTCAAAACATGTCAATAGAGATCAATATGAGTTCACCATTACATGATAAGAATTTTTCTCTTTCTGGAGGTGGCGAAAGAGCTTCGAACTCTTCCGTAGCAAATGCTAGTTCAATAAACGGTCAAATAATCAAACAACG
>JAICVW010000425.1 GCA_025935105.1 Nitrososphaeraceae archaeon | reverse complement strand
CTCTGATACCTCTGGTGGCCTACCGTTTCTTGGCTGATCTTTTAATCCTTCTAAACCGTCGCCTATATCATATCTTTTTAGCCATTTGTAGACCCAAGCTCTAGATCTATGAAGTTCGTTCTTGGCTACATCAGCTACATTTTTGTCTTAGCTACATCTTTGTCCTCGATTCGCCTTGAAAATTAACGTTGGGCTCCTAGATCTGGGAATAGATCTTTCATAATTTTGGATTTAGAAAAGAAGTCTGGAAGTAGTTGTCAATGCGCGTAATCTATGAATATAAAGTAACTGTTGAACAAAACCATTTGGAAATGACAATGTGCAATATGTATTCATTTAGCAGTGCTATCCGCTTCAAAAATACCAAAGCCATTATTTTCTGTATCCTTGCAAACAGCCATATAGCCCATGCCTCGTACTGGCGATTTTGGCACTATGACTTTTCCTCCTAATTGCTCCACTTTGGTAGAATATTCTTGAACTGATTTAACATCGAAATAGTTAATTCCTTGCTGTTGAGGTGATTGCTTTTTCATCATGCCACCACCAAGAGCTTTGTTGCCTTTATTATCGACAGTTGATATTAACCAATATTCCATGCCTTCTGACGAACCAGGCCATTTCTCGATATTCCACCCAAACAATTCATTTCGATGTCATCCGAAGTAATTTCAAAATGCACTATTGTTGGCATATCTCTTATTCACTGCTTCTTGTTCAAGTGACCAAGTAATAAAGCTCACTGGTCAATACAATTTTTTATTATTGTTTTTATTACTGATCCTTTGTCGATATTGGTGCCTTATTTGGAACTAGATGATTTGTCGGTAGTAAACCCCCATAAGGTCGAAGAAACTGGGAGCTTGTGGCAACTCTAAAAGCTAGCTCCCGCAGATAAGCAAAGTTAAGATTAAGGGTTAAGAACTAGTGCCTGTTTGCAAGATATCAGTCTTACACATTGGACATTCCTTCATAAGACCTTTATGATTAAGGCAAGTACATGACCACCGACATTATCACATAGTTCATGTATAATTTCAGGAAATCTCTTCCCAGTAATCTCTGTGACCTTGCTGTGTGTTCACATATTCACAAGGCATAATAAAGCTTTCATGCGAATTATCATTTTCCTTCTCTTCAGAAGATCCTTACTAAGATCTCCATATTGGATCTTCCACATCTCGCTTTAAAAAAGCTAAATGGGGTCGCCGACAGTCATCAGTCAAGCAAGCTATTCAGAATTAAGAGAAATAACTGCACTTGAACATAGCCGATATAGATGTTTTAAGGATCCCTCTCGTTCCCTTCAGATAGCTCCATGATTGTAGGAATCATAGGCTCCCGTGTCACATTCTTCACGCCAGGCGGCGACCTCAATTAATTACAACGAAGAGATCAGCGAATCTATCTGTCTATTTTAAGCTAGATAATAACTGATTTGCAGGGGTTAATGCATTGGCGGTGGCATCAAGAGTATAGGTAACAGTAAATGGGATCCCATCGGTCTTGTGAAAAAGCAGAGCACTCCCAGTGAATGTAAATGAACCTGTACTTATTGGAGTATTTGTCAAAGCAACTGGTGTATTTGTGAACATTGTCATTGTTGATAAGGCTATATTTGTCCCATCAAACCATTTTGCATGGTATGGCTCGCCATGTTGTGTATCTATTGTCATGTTATACCCATCGTATTTGTGTTCAACTTCAACCTCAATTGGCTTGCTAGCAGTAAAAGTAAGAGTCCCTGTCCAAATCCTTCCATCGTGACGTATCGGAAGAGCAACTACTATCTGATGAGGTAGAGTTTGATTATTTAGTTGCGCATTGGGAGCAGGCTTAGACATGGAAGTGTTTTGGATACGCACAACTATTGGTTGCTGAGCCGTCACCTGTGCATGGGAAAAAGGTATTGTCATCGCAAGGCCAAAGCTGATCAGAATACTTGTAGATATAAGAAGCGCCATTGTTATACCAATTGTCTGCCAACCCATAGTCATTACCTGTCAAGGTTGGAATCATCGAGTTATCTATCAGATGGTTGTGTGTTTTGAACAAAATGATTAGCCCTCATTAAACAATCCATAATCAAAGATTACTGCTCTAGAGTGGCTTAATGATTAGACCGGATTGCCTGTTGAACAACAGTGGCTGCTCTGCCTCAATTACCTCAATTCTTAAAAGGAAGATATCCAAAAGTACGCGGTATCCCGAAACATGAATTTCATTGGACCTAGTACCTCGGTTGCATTCATCGTACGAAAGGGCCTTATTGAAAGAATAGTACAGTATCTAAAGGACAAGAGAGAACTGAGGGTTCCGATGATTACTAACTATCCCTGCATAATAGAAGTATGTGAATTAGAATATGTCTACTCTAAGGACCCGACAGCAAAGACCATTTCTATGCCAGTTAATCCCTGATCATTAGGTAACATTGGGAATTGTCAAATTAATTGCTCTCCTCCTTAGCAATACTGCCAATGCAATGGACAGGATGGAGAGTATTGTTGCAGTTGTAAATATGAGGTCATAGGATATAGCAGAAGGAAATGAACGAGCAAGCCCGCCAATCATTAAGATTGATTGATTTGCTTGCATGAACATGCCTGCGAGCGCTGGACCTACCGCTGCTCCTATAATTCTCATAAGCATGCTTGTGCCTAAAGATATCCCCATAAATTGACTAGGGGTGGAGAGTATAGTTACATTCATCGCTCCCACGTTTGTCAGGGATAAACCTGTGGAAAGAATTGCTAAGTTTGCCGACAGCATTAGAGGTGTTGAATGGTACAATAGAAGCCCAAAGAATCCCACCGAAGTTATAGAAGTTCCTGCTATAACTGGTTTCATTGAACCTAGTCTAGATACAATGAAACCAGAGGTAGGTCCGAACACTAGCAGGATGAGCGCGAAAGGTAGTTGTATATCTCCGGTACTAACTGCGTCTTCTCCAAAACCTAGCGGTGGTGGATTTCTCGCTAGAATTGGAACTGTTTGAAAGACCATGAACATGGAAAAGCCCACAATCATTATGATTAGGTTTGAAGGCAAGACCGTTTTATGTAATAATAACCTGAAATCTATTAATGGATTTTTGGATCTCTTTTCGGTAATTATAAAGAATGCCGTGGAGACTATGCCAGAGATTAGAAAAATGAATACTCTAGAATTTGTGCCTTTATCCCCAATTTCCAAAAAAGTAAGCACCAACAAAAATGAAGTGACCATAACAGCTAACGTTGTAGCGCCTGGGATGTCTACCGCAGTCCGGATCTTGCCCCTGTTCTTGATAATTGATTTGGAATTGCTACTATTTTCAAGCTTTGATTCTTTGTTAGCTAAGGGCTGAAACGTTTGTCTGTTTTTTTGATTGCCGAATTGACTTCCTTCTTTTCCTAATGTCTGTTCATCCACCATTATGAATCGTGAGATAACAACGATCATTGCAATCGCAATAGGGATTATTGTAAAAAATGTAGCTTGCCATCCATAGTGCTTGATTATTACTCCTCCTACTGATAGACCTATTACAGCCCCAGACGCAAACATAGAGCTGATCACCCCTTGACCAATTGACAATTTTTCTCTTGGAAAACTATCCCTTACAATGCTGAAGGCAATTGGAAACATTGCCATCCCAAT
>JAICVW010000344.1 GCA_025935105.1 Nitrososphaeraceae archaeon | reverse complement strand
GACCTGTGTTAAGTGGCTATTGCAAGTGTATGGGCTAGAAAACGATCGGCTAAAACAGTTGTATGTTGAACTCTTGACTATTTCTTTCCAAGGCTAATTAAACAATCAGGGCATATTTTCCATTTAACTTTGAATGGACTTGGTGCACTAAACCCATACATTATTGCAGCTGACTGGCACGTCACTACCACAATTCCCACATTTTTTATGCACAACGGCGATCGTTTTCTGGTTAACATAATCTGCTTGGCTATTCCACATGTTATGTTTTCAAGTCATTATAGCTAAAATCCAATGCATGATATATGAAACATCCACCTATAAATTGACTGGACCAGACTGGATACCTCTCTAGTATCCGTGTTTGTCAATCATCTTCTATGGTATCAAACCATAATGGTTCCAGTGACAGAACCCAGAACAATGCCAGTACCGATAACGGTAACGGCCACAAAGTCACAGAAGTGCAAGCAGAACGTTTGAGGGAAATGTTAGACCGCCTCAATAAGAGAACGACATCCGGAGGATCAGGAAATTATCTTAAGTTGAAGGATGGCGAGAATAAGCGGCTACAGTTCGACATTGACAAATTTACAGAGGAAGACGTAGCATATCCGAGCAATCCAAACAAGCTCGTACATAGGGTAAAGTTCCAGGTTCGGGAAATCTTAAACGGTAAGACCTCTGACACCGAGGAAGAATGGACTACCTCGGTTACTACAAGCAAATCCATACTCAAATGGTTGGCAAAAGGCTACAACCAATTTGATGTAAGCAGAACAGGATCGGATAAGAACAATACACGATATGAGGTAGACCCGGTGCTATAGGTAGTATTACTGATTCATACCCAACTTTTTCTTTGGTTACATCTAATGGTTTTCAGCATTCGTAAAGATGAAACATTTAATGAAAAGCTACAGCACAATTTAACTGAACGTTTTAAGCGTAACCGCCGCAGTATGAATGAAGCCGTTCATGTTTCTGATATAACAAGCGGATGTATTCGTAAAGCATGGTTTCGTAGGAAATATCCAGATGATGATACCATTGACATAAACACAGCATTGCATTTCCTCAGAGGAATAGCTTATCAGTATGCATTAACATTACTGCTAGAGTTAGACAGTACAGAGATTCCGGTTGAGTCTAAAGATAATGAATTGGTAGGACATATTGATGCAATCATTGTAGAAGCTGGCAAGGAATGTGTCGTTGAGATGAAGTCTACCAACACAATCGCACATTTTGACATAAACCATACAACGTTTAAGGAATATTTGAGACAGGCCTTATATTACTTGGTTTTATCAGGTCTGGAAAAAGCATACATTATCATAAAATATGAACAACAGGAACAGAGATTTTACAAGACAGATAAGCATGGATCCAAGCACTACATCAGGGAACGATCACAAAGGCCGGCACGTTTGGAGACATGGGAAATAGTTCTGTCTAAGGATTCCATCGAAAGACAAAAGATCGAAGCAGAAATGATGGAAGCTAAAGTACTTTTTTTAGAATCATTACAGAGTGATAACGTTGCCAAGCTTCCAAGGTTGACAGGACCAGCTAGATATATCAAATGTCGGAGCTGCCCATATTATGATAAATGCTTTAACAAGTCAGAGCAAGATCAATCTGCAATTGAGTATGCATCCAAAGTTGGTATATTGGATCAGTTGACATTGGATCTTTCAGCAGATTAGCATGGGGAACTCTCAGTTGAAGTTGTGGAGCAAGTATCGTAAATGAGCGACGGATATAAAACATATGGATACTGGTATACAGATAATAATGGCAATTCACTAGACGATGATGAGTACTTCCACTCTCGAAGATATGTTGATGTTGCTGATGCAAATAAACAAGATTAGTCATATCTAGAAGCTAGGATCCGACAAAAATGGGAAGCATGAGCATCAAGTTCGAGTAACCATTCATTTCATCTTATTTCCTTAACTGTAGATGATTACAGTAAAAGAAATTAATTAATCAACATAACGTGATATAGGTACTGAATTTAGTCACAGACTTTTGAACATTAGTTTTAGTTAGTGTAATAAACCGAATAAAATCTATGCAATTAATTCAACCTCCGTGCCTCATCTATTAGTCGATAATAGCCTTCAGTTGTTTTTGTATCTATTTTTTGAGCCTTTTCTCTATGAGTAGAATAGGTTAGCTAAATGTGTTAGTAATAGCGAGTTGTGCAACACAGCAGTAAATACAACTTTTCAGAAAATCCTACACTGTTATGTAAGGAGTTGAAACTATTGTATTCATTTTCATTCAGTCTCTTGTTTTCTTGAACGAGTCAACTCTTTTTCCTCTTTAGCTTAGGGGAAATTCTTTCAAAACACCTACCTTTTCAAGTCTCAAGCATGTAGTATTCAATAGCTAAAAAATGCTGGAAACCGTATCCTTTAGTTCTATTGCCACCATCTTCCCTGCATCGTCTCTACTTTGACTAACATAATGTTCTACTAAATCTTGAACCATCACTGCTACAACACTGTCTAAAGCTGCACGAACAGCAGAGATTTGTTGAACTATCTCTGGGTAAGCTTTATCCTGATCAACCATTTTTTTAATTCCCCTTACATGACCTTCAATTCTTGCTAGTCTTTTTGAAATTTCGGGTCTTTTGTGGTGTGTCATCTAGTTAAGATTTCCTAATATTGGTGGATAGTTTATCCGATATGTAACTTTTTAGGTTGTTAATCAACATCTATCTACACTCCACTTGTCAGATTACCATATCCATCTCTATCAATAATAAGTCTAGCTGAATTAGTCATAAATATAAGCTCGGAACCTACATGAATAATGGCAGCCAGTAGAGGGTTTATTACACCAACAAATGCCAGAACAAAACCAAATCCGTCTACAAACAACGTTCCAAAGAAGTTTTGTTTTATAGCAAATAGAGACTGTCTAGAAATCTTGAGCAGATAAGGTATCTTAGTTAGGTCTTCTGTCATAAGCACCACATCGGCAGTCTCTATTGCTATATCCGTTCCGCTCCTTCCCATAGCTATTCCAACATCGGCCTTGGCTAGAGCAGGAGCATCATTTATTCCGTCACCTACCATTACAACAGCTCCTCCTTGTTTCCTAGGATTTTCTCCTTTCTTTTGCTGCTTGGACATTTCATCAATTATTGAAACTTTATCTTCTGGAAGCAGATTAGCATGATATTCCCCAATACCTGACTCTTTAGCAATCTTATTTGCTATTCTTTCATTATCACCTGTGAGCATTACAACATGAATATTCATTGCTTTGATTTTGGTTATCACCTCTATAGTCTCTGTGCGTAACTTATCTTCGAGCAATACTGCACCACTAATTTGCCCGTCTAATGACACAAAGACAGTAGTGGAAGAGAACATGAGATCATGTGAGCTAAAGTTTTGTAACGTTTCATCATTTGAGTTAGTTTTTGTAAGGTATTGATATTGTGTTTTATTTAATAACAATGAAAACCCTTGTCTGGAACTCGAACTATCTTTGCCTATGTTTGAGCTGAGCCACTTTGTCTCGTCTTTCATGAATTTCATATTACCTACTGCAATTCGTCGGCCTTTATAGGAAGTAGTTACACCCCTACCAACTTTTATCATACTTTCTTCGTTGCCGTTAGAATAAGTGTCAGTCATATCAACTATTGTAGAATGACTATTGAACTTTACTTTACTTTGCATCTCTTGAGCTTTTGTTACTATGACCTTTGCAATGGGATGATTAACATTCTTCTCAGCAATAGCTGCATATTCTAAAATTTCAATTGGTACAATTCTAGGATCAAAAGATACTACCTCTGAAACAACTGGCTTGCCTGTAGTTAGTGTACCAGTCTTATCAAATACAATGGTGCCTGTGTTGCTTAGATTCTCAATCTGAAGACCTCCTTTGACTATGACCCCTCTTCTTGAGAGCCTTCCATTAGTCGCCAGTAATGCGATAGGAGTTCCTACAGCGAGTCCACAAGCCCCTGCCACCACAATCACCGATAAAGTAGAAACAATGTTGTGGGTAACGATAAAGGTGAGCACAGATAGCCCAATTGCAAATTGAATAAGCCTTGTGGCAAGCTTATCGCTTAGCTTTTGTATGGGAGCTTTTGAAGCCTCCGCTTCTTCTACTAAGTGAATGATTCTTGCAAATGTAGTATTTGTTGAAAGCTTATCACATTGTATTTCTATTGGT
>JAICVW010000082.1 GCA_025935105.1 Nitrososphaeraceae archaeon | reverse complement strand
CAAGGAAAAAGAAATCTGGGACATCACTAAACAGGGAATTAGAGGTGAAATAAAATGGGAAGAAGGGCTTAGGAAGCGCGTAGACACTCTTCGTGGGATAAGAGAAGAAGACGCGAAGAAGATTGGAGTTAACCTGCAAATCATGCCTGGTGCAAAAGAGCTCTGCGGTGCCCTCAAAAGAGCCGGCGGGAAAATGATAGCCGTTTCAGGTGGTTTTACTCTTATCACTGATAGATTGAAAGGCGAGCTTGGGCTCGACAGAATATTCTCCAATGAACTGATATTCAAAAACGGTGTTCTCGACGATGTCAAGATTAGTGTTACTTCAGATAAGGCCAATGCGATCCGTAAAACCCTGGATGAATGGGGAACCATTCGTCAAGATATAGTAGCTGTTATAGATGGAGCAAACGATCTCAGCTTATTGTCTGTCGCAGGATTTACCGTTGGCATGTGTCCTGTCGATAAGGTTAGAGCGGTGGCTGATGGAGTTATAGAAATACGTGACTTGTCACTGTTGTTAAATTTGTTAGAAAAAAAATTTGGTAAAGCTGTCTTAGCCGGCCTACAGCAAGAGTAAACTCGGCTGTGACTACATTGGTATAGTACTTTGAAGATAGAGATCATACCTATTCAGATTATGCGTGATATCCAGGTGGGGGATAGACTTGATCAAATAATGTTAGAATCAATCGCCAAAGTTGGGCAATTACTAAATGGCGACATACTTGTTGTTGCTCAAAAGGTTATTTCAAAGGCAGAGGGGCGAGTTTTTGATTTAGAACTGGTTAAGCCATCATTTAAGGCAATGGAGATTGCGCAGACGACTGGTAAAGATCCTCGACTGATGGAAGTAATACTAAATGAATCTAACCTTATTCTTAGATCGGAACGAGGGATCTTTATTGTAGAAACTAAACATGGACTGGTTTGTGCGAATGCTGGAGTAGACCAAAGCAATGTAGAGGATAGCGACAATCATGTTTCGCTGCTTCCTGAAGATTCGGATTCCTCTGCTCGAAGGCTTAAAGATTCCTTAAAGCACTTGGTGGGCGTTGACATAGCAGTAGTCATAACTGATACGTTTGGCCGGCCGTTCAGAGAGGGGCAAGTTAATGTGGCAATCGGCTTGGCTGGCATCGAGCCCATCAAAAGCTATGTAGGCAAACTCGACATCTACGGCAAGAAGCTAAGAGTGACAGAAATTGCAGTTGCAGACGAAATTGCAGCAGCTGCAGAATTACAAATGGGCAAAAGCAAGCGCATACCAGCAGTGATAATACGTGGTTATGAATACGAGCCAAGCAAATATTCCTCCATTAATGCACTTTTGAGGGCCAGAGAAAAGGATCTTTTTAGGTGAACTAATCGTTAGTCGCGTATCGCTTGCTATTTTTTAACACTTGAAATTTTCTGAATAGTTAATATACCGACGTTGAGATAAATTTGGTTGTTTATATGAGCGCCAGCAGCACCAAATCTCCAACTAAAACTATTGATGTTAAAGGCTTATACTGTCCAGAACCTGTCTTTCGTACAAAAATTGAAATGGAGAGACTTGTTACAGGGGACATAATAAAGGTAGTAGCTGATGATCCAGAATCTGAAGAGGATATATCGTCATGGGTGAGGAGAAGTGGACATGACCTTATTTCCGTTAACAAAAATAATCAGGTTCTCGAATTTTTAATCAGAAAGGCAAAATAGAGAATGACAGCTATTGCTAGCGCAGATATAGTCAAAGAGATAGGAAACACTCCTCTTATCTTACTGGATTCGTTTTCTACAACCAAAGTGAAGCTTTATGCAAAGCTAGAATGGTACAACCCTTTTGGCTCGGTAAAAGATAGAGCTGCTTATTGGATGGTTAAGGATGCCGAAAGAAGGGGAGTATTACGAAAGGGTAAAAGTATAATTATTGAACCCACTTCTGGAAATACGGGCATTGCCTTAGCCGGGATTTCTCAAGCTCTCGGCTATAACGTAGAAATTGTCATACCAGACAAGGTGAGCGATGAAACTAAGAGAATTCTTAAGAAACTAGGGGCCACGATACATGAAACCTCGGATGACCTCTGTCCAAGGGTAGGTGCAGGTACCGATCAAAGTATTGCACTTGCAACAGCAATAGCTAAACCGAGACCGGATATTTACTACATGCCTAATCAATATGAAAACGATGCCAATTTCCTAGCCCATTACGAGGGCACAGGACCTGAAATCTGGAGACAAACCCATGGGGAACTAACACATTTCTTCACTGGCTGTGGTACTGGTGGCACTATAACAGGTACTGGAACATTTTTGAAGAAGATGAATAAAAATGTCAAAATAATTGCAATCCAAGCCCAGAGGAATCATCTTCTTCAAGGCTTGAGAAACTTTGAGGAATCGTCTATGCCTGATTTGTTCATTAGGCGTGAATCCGTAGTCGATGAATGGCTAACCGCGACAAATAAAGAGTCATTTGATGCAGTTAATGAGCTAGCCATAAAGGAAAAGCTTTTGGTAGGTCCGTCCTCGGGATCGGTCTTGGCATCGATGCTGAAGGTTGCTGGAACAATAGATAAGGGCATGCTTGTAGGTATATTCGCTGATAATGGCACAAAGTTCAAGAGCTTGTACATCCAGCAAGGTGTATTTTCAGAGGACCAATATGATACCGCGCTCAGCATTGACAATAAGGCGACCAGAGATTACGTACTTTTGTAGGTGTTAGAAGTATTTCTATTCTCGTGACGTTGAACATGATGTTGATGTTCTAGTAACCACTTTTCCACGTCTAAGGCGGCCATACATCCGAATCCTCCAGCGGTAATTGCCTGCCTGTATCTATAATCGTGAACATCCCCAGCGGCGAAAACTCCTTCCACGCTCGTGGAGGAATATCCTTTTAATATAATGTATCCTTTTTCGTCTAGCTCCAGCTGGCCTCTGAATATTTGTGTGTTAGGATCGTGACCAATTGCTACAAATAGCCCCCCAGCTGCTATGTTTTTTACGTTTCCGGTGGTGACATCAGTAACCACCACAGAAGCAACTTTCTTGTTTCCTTGTATATCACTCACTACATGATGCCACAGGAATTCGATTTTAGGATTTTCAAAAGCCTTGTCTTGCAGAATCTTGCTTGCCCTAAGTGAATCACGACGATGTACTATTTTAACAGATTTTCCGAATTTAGTGAGGAAAGTAGCTTCTTCAAGGGCAGTGTCACCACCCCCAACAACAACTATGTCTTCCCCTTTAAAGAAGGGCCCGTCGCACGTAGCACAGTATGACACCCCTCTCCCTGCAAATATCTCTTCTCCCTTTATTCCAAGCTTTCGAGGTGAAGCCCCAGTACAAATTAAAACTGCCTCAGCTTTGTATGTTTCGATATTAGTTGTGAGCTCAAATGGCCGTCTTTGAAAGTCTACTTTAATCACTTCGTCGTCCACGGCGACTGCGCCGAACCTTTCAGCCTGCTGTCGCATATTCATCATTAACTCAGGCCCAAAAATTCCATTGGGGAACCCAGGATAATTTTCTACTTCACTTGTGGTCATAAGTTGGCCTCCAGGAAGCGAGCCTGTTATTAGGAGGGTTTTAAGCCTTGCGCGCGATGTGTATATTCCTGCTGTATAACCAGCAGGGCCTGATCCGATAATTATTACGTCATAGAGACTTAATTTTCCCGAGTTAACGGACTCTTCTCGACGATCCGTCCTAGCCATTTATTAATACAAAAGGGTTTGTGCGGGCCATTTAATGATTTGTTCGAACTGCTAACGACTTTCGAATTACTGACGTTCCTTTTTGAGATGTTGCCAATGCATGTAATCGGTTGCTCCAACGATTTTTACTATTCAAGACTAACAGGCTATGACAAGTATTTCGATTAAGTACTATATGAAGAAAGTTGGTTTGCAAAAAGGTGACTAATTTGACTTGGCTAAGAGGCTGCTCAAACATCATTATTCCGGCTAGCCAAAGAAAGATGTGGCAGGTTAATCTCAATGTCTGCTCGAAAACCAAACGTAAATCAAATGCAGTGACAGTTCCTTGGAACGAGGCCCATTCAAGAAAGACTTATTCTTGTTTGTACTAGACTTTTCACCCTCTGCCCTACTTTGCGAGTGGGCTAGGTGGATATGACAATTCCTTAAGCTTGCCTAAGGTTACCTCTGCCGCCTTCTTGCCTGATAAAAGCATAGATCCAAACGTAGGACCCATTCGAGGCAAGCCGTGGGTTTCAGTCACCGACATGCCGGCAACAACCAAACCTGGAAAGACTTCGTCAGTATAATCCAAGACGGAATCCTCCCCTCCTTCTACCCACATTGGTTCCATTCCCTTTAGCTTTAAGTACCCGCGATCCGTCAAACGTCTGACGACTACGGAATCATGACCAGATGCATCAATCACAATCTTGCATTCCAGAGCCACAGGATCAACACACGTGATGTTCCTTGGAAGCGCAGATACTGGCATCCAGTTAACGACAACTCCTCTGACACGTTCGTTCTTCATTACGACGTCATCAAACTTTGTTAATTGAAGAAATCTTACGCCGGCATCACATGCTGCAGCAATCAACTTTGAACAGGCATGGGGTCCCCAGGTAGCAAATAGAGAATCGCTTATCCTTCGGTATGGGACGCCGATTTCATCCCAAACTCTTTGCGCAGGTGCCCTAACTGTAACTGGATTCATCATAAAACCACCAACCCAATATCCGCCTCCTAAATAATTATTCTGCTCAACTACGAGTGTACGAATACCGAGTTTAGCAAGTTCTCTGCTTGCCATAAGGCCGGCAGGTCCAGCACCTACTACAATTACATCACAATTAGAGTATTCAGTAATTGTTTCGTGGAACATGTCTGCGATCGTTCTTGTTATTTCAGACTCGGTCACTTCAGCAAACAGCTTTGTCATGAAGAGACATACTCTATATTGGTAATTAATACATTGTTGATCCTTGCACCGTTGTCTGACTGGTGAAACGCATTGGTTTTTGATCTATTGATGCACTCCCGTCATCCGATTCCTGGAAGACTTCTTTTAAGAGTATGTCATCTGTGACCGAACATGAGTTAACCTGAACAAACAATGAGGTAAGAAAGTAGCAGAAAAGAATGCATCATTTAAATACGGTATGTGCGAGATTGTTTTGTTTCGAATGGTTACCGCAGATCAGGTTTTGTCTTCGTTAAGACAGGTGATTGATCCAGAGCTACACAGAGATATAGTATCTATGGGAATGATCAAGGATCTTGAGATTAGTGACGGTAAAGTAGGGTTCACGCTTCAACTAACTACTCCCGCATGTCCTTTCAACAGTGAAATTGAACAGGATGTTAGAAATTCAATGCAGAGCATAGGGGTAACGGATCTAAATCTAAAGGTAACTGCGAGAGTAACTGAGGGTAGGGCGATTTCACTAGACGAGATCTTGCCGGGTGTGATGAACATAGTTGCAGTAGCCAGCGGCAAGGGTGGTGTTGGGAAGACGACCGTGTCAGTAAACTTAGCATTAAGTTTGGCCAAAACTGGCGCTAAGGTAGGACTACTCGATGCTGACGTTTATGGCCCTAGTGTGCCTCTAATGCTAGGAATCAGTCAAACGCCCGAAGTTACCAATAACAAGATTCAACCCGTCGTGTCTAGGAATATAAAGGTAGTATCCATGGGCTTTTTCTACGAGCAATCCCAGCAGGCTGGTATATACAGAGGTCCAATAGTTTCAGGTATAGTTAAACAATTTCTAACGGATGTTAACTGGGGAGATCTGGACTACCTGATTATAGATCTGCCACCAGGTACTGGAGACGCACCCCTAACTCTTGCACAGACGATTCCTATTACAGGAATCCTTATCGTGACTACACCGCAGGAAGTAGCCATGAATGTTGCAGTAAAGGCACTCGGCATGTTTAGTAAGCTAAACGTGCCAATACTAGGGATTATCGAGAACATGAGCTATTTTATGTGCCCACATTGCCAAGAACGTATATACGTTTTTGGGAAGGGAGGAGGGAAGAAAGTCAGTGAAAGATTCAATGTACCCTTTTTGGGCGAAATCCCTCTGCACTCGCAGATAATGGAAGGAAGCGATATTGGTAAGTCTGTTGCCATATCAGAGATTAGTTCGATCGAGACGAAATCTTTTACAGATGTGGCCAAGACAGTAGCAGGTAGAATCAGCATTATAGCCACCACCATGAAAGAGAATGATGCGACTGACCCTAACAACCCCACTCATGATGACCAAAGGACTAGAACTGAACCGCAAAGTATATCTCAGCCCTGAAAATCTCCGTATATTAAAGGAGCCTTTCGGGACACTGATTGAAAGTAGTCGAATTAGCAAGGAAAGCATAAAAGGGTTCACGAAGCAGGCGACTCTTATCATAACTGTGGGGGATGCCACAACTGACCGTCTCTGGTCCTTTGGAATAGTTCCTGATATATCAGTTGTTGACGGCAAGGAACAACGGGTCCAACGTTTCAGAGGGGGCGAGTTTCTCTCTGACAGTTTGAATCTTGAATGTTACAATCCTGCCGGACACGTTACAGAGAATGCAATCAATGCATTAGAGATTGCAATCAATGCCTGCTCCCGTGACCCCGTCAGGGTGATCGTCAAAGGTGAGGAGGATCTTTTGGTTTTGCCACTCTTACTAATGGTACCTCGAGGGTCGATAGTTATGTATGGACAGCCAAACAAAGGCATTGTAATAATTAGGATTGACTCAAATTCGCGAAAAAAGGCCAAACATCTATTGGAACGCTTGAGGCTCAAGTGGAAGAGGGGATATGATGACGCGGTGGCTGAATGATTTTCTGGTTAAAACATGAATACAATAACAGCTTCTGATCCCTACCTTCTGCTTTTTGTGGCCGGAAACTGAACAAAGCGTAAATGCAGAGATATCATCTAAAATGACAAGACAAATCAGCTAATCTTAAAGCGGTCAAAGCCTCTTGAATGAAGTAGGCGTACGGCATAATGGCTAAAACATCAGAGTTTTGTACTCTAGAACCTATGTCAATTTTATCAAGTTGCCTAGAGAAATCATTACTGAAGGACCAGCTTTTAGGTAGTGTTGAACAACGAAAAGCAGTTTCGTACAGACCTCAGGTACTGGTACGCGTACAGAACTTTATCTTTTTAAAACTTTGCAGACAAATACTGATGCGTAACGGTTCAGATGTTGATGCTATAGACGGATAGTCGATTAAGCTAAGCAATACTAAAAGCAAAGCATCTCTTGCATGACATGATGTAATATTCGTCACCGGATTGGTATGAAACTCGCAAAAATCAACGAGATTTCTACGTGATTGTCCGGGGACATTTACCATTACTCAGTATATAATCCCACTAATGCAATATTTTTTATGTTGCCAAGCCCTTACGTTTTTAACAGGGCAAATACTCTCCAAGTAGCTACTATAGATACTCAGACTTACATACTCGCAATTACGGTATATAACCAGGCTAGTTTTGGTAACCGAGATGGTTGGTTGATTAGTTCTAGCTCGAATTTGGGTAACTGTTCACATATGGTTAGCCTTTAAGCTGAATTTGAGGAGGCATGACAATAGCATAAACACTTGGTCATTTTAACATCGAAGGAACAATCATGATCAACAAGAGACACGTCATCCACGGGCCAAGCTTTCGGACATTCTAGATGTCTACCGCGTTTGCAAAAGAACGTTAACGTCATAATTAGAGCGAACATCAGGAAGGATCTTTAATGTCTTGTGGTGTCTAAAGTTCTATGTTGAACAGCTGAGGTGCATAGATAGAACCATCCCTGACCAACTTTACCTTCGCCACTGAAAGGTAATGAGGCCATATTGTTACCATTATAGAGCCTTCGGGAATACCTTCTGGTAATTCAATCATTACAATATCGTTCTTATCTACACCAAACTCTTCTAATTTCCGCCAGGTTGCTTTGATTGTATCCTCTGGCATACCAGTATTATAAACGAAAATCTTGCCCACGTAATCAATCTTATTTTCCATTAGGAACTGAGATGGTTATGCAATACAAAAACGTGATGCCAATTAAGAGTATCCAAAGCCAGTTCCTCGGTCTTAGATTCGAACCATCTATTCATTACGAGGGGCAGGGGAGAAAGATTTGGAACGAGGGGACGCGATGAACTTAGTTCTGCATACATGGGTCTACAGGGTAACCAACTACCGGCTGGGATGTGAATTGCGCTAGATAATAATGTGCTGAAGCTCCAAATTCAGTCTTGTTTGTTGAATATACAAATTGGATACCAAGTTCTTCTCCGAGTTACGATGGTCTTGTTATCGCTCTGCGCCATGCTTTGTCCGCTTTTGTTGGCCTTGTCCGCCTTCAAATAGATTAATGATGACTTGGCTCTTCTGTTTGTTCTTTTTTGGAGTTCCGTTTTGTCCATACGCCTAAT
>JAICVW010000423.1 GCA_025935105.1 Nitrososphaeraceae archaeon | reverse complement strand
AGTTAGTAACAGAAGAAGTAGCAAAAAGCAACTACATGAATGCAGCTAATGGCTTTCTAAAATTAGATAATGAATGTATATGTGTGATTGGAACTAGGTAAGTATATTATCATCATTCCCCTGAAAGAATTTCATGGTAAGATATTGCTACTATCTCCCTCGCCGCCATTGCTTGTTAGCCTTGGTCTGTTCCTCATTTACTTCCTATCAGGTCTGGTGACGGCTGTGTTACCTAGCTTATATCATAGATTTCAAGTTGTTATGTGGTTGTAGAAGATGAAGGAAGAACTGGCGTACCTATAACAAGCAACTTTCCAAGTGTAGTTAATCTCGCAGAAATTTTCCTCGGTCTCCCTTTGCAATCTACAATAATCCTAAATCTGCTAAACCTTTGGAGTCTCTAGTCCCTTGGACATGATAACTGAGCAGAGGTTTGCCATATCCAGATATTGTTTCTAATTGTTCAAGGCTTTCGACAAATCCATCAGTTGCTTCATCTATAGCCTTTAATATCTTTATTTTAGATTCAGATATTACTTCGTTATAGCTAAGCTTCAGAATAGGCATCAATAATGGTGAACCTTTTTCATCCATACCAAACGCTTTGATTCCATTTATGAAAGCAGCTGATAATGCAGCGCAGCCTATTAGCTTCTCGCCACAGCTCACATTCATTAATACCTGGTAATTCTTACCATCCTTTGCTAAAATCTCACTTACTCTTTCTAGTGTGTCTCTAATGACGTTCTTTCTTGAAACAACATGGATAGAAACTGGAAGTTCTAAGACAGATCTAATCTTCCTTGAAAAGTCATCTGCCTTGTCTTTATCATATTCAAAACATATCAAAGATAGTTTATGTACAGGGAAATTCCTAATGCCTGAAGCAATTGTATCCTGGTCTTCAGAACCGAATGTAGCAATTTGAAGAGTAGTGGTAGTGGTTTGAGTTTGAACCAACTTCGATTATATTGAAAAGAAACAAGATAATAACTCTGATCTTTAACCCTTAAAGTTTGACTTTAACCCTTGTAACAATGGTAATAAAAAGAGGACTAACAGTTTACTCCCAGTGCACGTTTGACATACTCTTTTCCATAATATTATGCGGTAGCACTACCTGAAATTAACATGCCTATACCAAAGGCAATAAAGAATTCAGTTCCAAACAAGTCAGATTCGTGTGTATGTATTATTTGATATCCTTTTTATTCTTTATATTGAATCATCAAATTTAATATTGAATCATTAAAATTTTAATTGATTGATTGATTGTCCCTGACTTAAGTTCAATTGACTCCTTCTCTCCTGTGAAATTTCCCTCAAAATTCTGTTTACTCTCCCACGCTGTCTGATTACTTTGATTCCTTTCATCATTAGAGGACTCGCGCCCATCCTAACATCATTCCCATAACCATATCCAATAGGGTATCAAGCATCATGCCTGCTCATCTCCTGTGAATGTACAGAAGTTGGGATAAGCCTTTTTTTCCTACATTCACTTCATTTTTTAGTGCATAATTGGCCATTATCATAAAAGCTTGTGTTTGGTTCTTCTTATACTTTTTTCCAGATTAAGGATAGCTCTACGCCTTCTTTTGCTACTCTGATGTTCATGAAGTTGCTGGTTTACTTGAACAAACTTGCTGTTTTCATCTCTTAATCCTATATCATGTATGTAATTTAACCTCGCTGCGCGCCTTATCATTATATGATAGGTATACCTGATTCTCTTTATCATACCTAAACTTTTCATAATTTCAACTCCATACTCACATGAGAAGAAGAATATGATAAAACATCTAATTTGAGATATTTCTTTAAGGGTTCTATCTGAAATTTAACCGTTGGAGGAAAACCGTTTATACTATTTTGTTGATGTTAGGACGATATGATGACCCAAAGCTTACACCGTCCTACTGGAAGAGGTGTTATCTATGGAGCTATAGGTGGCTTTGTAGGTGGCCTTGTAATGTACGCAATTATGAGTGGAGTGATGCTTGCAATAGGAATGGGGGCAAACTGCTTTGCTGTCATAATAGCACTCATAACAGGCCAGCCATATTCAAATGGCTTAATTCCTTTAGGAGTTGCGGTACATCTGATAACAAGTACTGTAATTGGAGTAATAATTGGAGTAATAATTGGCTCTGCCAACAAACTGAGAATAACAGGATTTGGTAGAGGTATAGGCTTTGGTGTTACAACAGGTTTGATAGCGTTTGCCGTAATCTTCCTGCCAATTGCTATGACTGTTATGCCACCAAAAATGATGGGACCTAGTGAAAGCGATGAATTCACAAATGCCAAGTGGCAGCTCTGGGATGATGTCAGGTGGTGGCAGCGGAGGTAGTCATGGCAGCAGTAGTTCTGCAATCATGTCAGGTAGTAAGATGTCAGGCGGCGGCAATACCGGTGATGGAATGAATGGAAAATCAACAATGAGTGGAAAATCTGGGATGATGTCAGGTAGTAGTGGTGGCGACAAAGGTGCTAATTCTCCAATGAAAGGTCAAATGATGATGCCAGATATGGCAAAGATACAGTCTTCGATTATAGGAGGGTCTCTCTTGGGACATGTGGTATACGGAGCTGTACTTGGAGCAGTTACAACTTTACTTCTAGTTAGGACGAAAGCGCCAGATACTAAGAAACTTGTTTAATACGGTCTAAAGGCCTACATCCATAATGTATTCGTAAATCAGGCAACTATAAAGAGTAAATTAGCCATGTAGATATATTATCGCATGTCTAGTTTATTCGATTACCATTTTCACAATGCATCTTTTTATAGTCATCTATCTTTAATCGTTAAATTAGAATTTGAACGGTTAGAGACAATATCTATAAACTATTTGGATCATAGAGATTTCGTTTGTCCATAGATATCACAAGTTCCGAATGGGATTCGCTAATATCAGGCAAGAAGCTTATAGCAGCTGACTTCAGTTAGAATTTCAGCTGGCAATTAGCGAAAAATTTAGAATAGGCATGTTTGAGCTTCTCTTCTCCGCTAATAGAATCTCTAAAAGCATATGCATGAAGACGTTTTGTTGCGATTGTTAACTTGATTACAAATTTTTTTATGTCTTCTTCAGTAAAGGAAAATTCAGGACATACTCTACTTGTTCCGCAGAAACACAATAGGACTTGACTCCTGTACACATAGAGATGTACAAGGTCATATTTAAGATTTGGGCAATGGCAACTCAATCTGGATATTAGATGATAATTGATCTGATTCACATAATAGAAGAGCTTGAACGGTTAAAATTTTGATTTATTAGCTCAAATAAATGGTTTTAAGCCTTCTTATTAAAGTATTATGATGGTGGATAAAGAAGACGGAAATGCCAGTATAACATTACTAATCATTCTCGCAACGATTGGATTGATTATCATGGGAGCAGCCATCCTGTCGTCATACGGTTTGGGTCAGGTAGCTGCTCAGAAAGAAGGTAATAGTAATAACAACAATACAAAACTCTCTCCGGCTATCCTGAGACAGCAGGCTGTTGCGCAGGCTATGAAGCAGATTATGACAAGCTACATGATACCAGAGGAACAAAGTGAGATAATGTCACATTAGTCGCTTCTTTTCACTGTCCAGTATGCCTAAAGATAATATCTATTATCCGTACCAATATTTCT
>JAICVW010000458.1 GCA_025935105.1 Nitrososphaeraceae archaeon | reverse complement strand
ATTGCACATGTGATTTCAAATTCATTTTCTGCCATAAGATCATAATGTAATGATCTTTTCCGGAAAAAGATCAGACAATGCTGAATCAACGATTTACCTAGCAAGATTTGATATGGGTATATTCACAACAACAATGGTAGTAAGACGCACTACGAAATCCGCTTGACAGGTAAAAATACCTCTATATTTACGAACGACTTCGATAACACAATGATGAACTTTGACTAGGTCATTGACATTAAAAGTTTTATAGTAATCAGATCATTAAAAGTCATGTGTGTAGAAATATAACAATAGCGATATTAACAATGCCCGGCTAGAAGCAGGAATATCGTGGTGGCCGAATACTGCCAGGGAGCTATTGTAGATTTACTCCCAGTTGACGCCGAGGCCACTACTAATTGTGTTTCTATGGACTGTACCGAGTCTCCTATCTATGGCTTTTAAAGAAAAGCCAGCATTGGTAAAACTATCAGGCAATGCTACGCAATTCAAAGGTAATGCAGACATAAATATCAACGGAAAACCAACGATTACTAATGCTCCGATAGTTTTCTACTTGTTAAATGGCAAGCTAGTAAACCTTACAATAGGTCCGCCGTCAGGAAAGACATACAATCCATTTCCACTCCCGTTATTTGGAATAGTCACTCAAGTAGACAAAATCGAAAATGAGGTCTAACGGCCTCTCATTTATTTTCGCACGTTTTACTGCTCTAACCTACCTGCCTCTGAATCTAAGTTGTCTAAGGGATCTGCGAATGTCATCCCACCGGCCGACTAATACGCATGTTCTATCTTTTTATGCTCTTTTGCTTTTTGAACGGAGGGAAACGTCTCTCTGCACATCGAACTCGTTCGAAGTAGTTGAAGTCTCTTAGCGGTAGCCTCAGCATCATAGCCCGAGTCGATGCGCTGGATTCCCATCTACCTATTGTGCACAACATAGCTCTTAATTGAATTCTTGTTACATAATTGCTTGAGCATATCTTTTAAATGAAAAAAGAATCACGAAGCCTTAATAGATGCTAAAAAAATCAAAGAATCACAAAACCTTCATTTGATTAATACAAAATTAGTTCTAATAACACTAGTCTGGAGACGATATATGTGTCTAATACTTGGTAACGCCTTCATGGCCTTCACTACCTTCACCTATGATAGATAGGATTGTAGAGAAGAGACAGGAATTGTCATTTTCAAGCCAAATGGCTCAACAATAGAATTGCATGCTTCTGTGAGTAACTATGTATCTTCCTACATCATAGCAGGTTCTTTCATTTATCATCTCAATAGGAATTGCCCTATTAGATATTTTCTGATAATAGTCTGCTATGATGTACTGTAGAGTCTCTTCAGCTTTAAGGAATTTCCCTTCATTATTTAACTTCGCTAGTGCGTTACTCTCAATGGTATCTCGATTTTGATAGTTATTAGAACTTTGAAAGCCGTTTTGTAAAGGCTAATTCATCTAATGGGACTTTTTCCTTCAAAAGCTGTACATACTTATGATAGATATCCTTAACTTTTGGTAGTAATGACTTGACTTCGTTAATATTGTTACCTTTAGACATTATCTCTAAAACTTCATGCTGAAATTTGCGAAAGAACAGAGGCGTATCATGCCGCCTTGCTTCTATGCCTCTTACTTTTATTGTGCCATCATCATATACACCAAAATATCGGTTTGGTACTGGTAGAATGTTGTTTTGTTTGGAATGAACAAAAGCAATCCATTTGTGTATACCTTCAAATGTCAGAGCAAAACCAGTTTCTTTTTCTATCGATTCTTTTAGTTCTAAACAATCGTAGAGCATCTTTTGTTGTTACTACCTCATCACGGTTTGAATGGTGAAATATAATAGATATATCTTATCCAAAGTACAGAATGAACTACATTCTCTACAAAGATAACAGAAACTATCAAAGTCAGAACACAAAGTCATTATGTCATGGGACATTCAACTCTTGATCTATTGATGGACTATTTTGGCTAGTATGAACAGGTATTTCAAGATCTTCCGTACACTTGTATAACAAGATCCGGTCACGTCTTTATCCATGACAAGGTTGCATCCTTGTCTTTATCCATGACAAGGTTGACTCTAAGGTATGATTTGATTTACTGAAGCTTGCAATACTTTGAAAATCCTTTTCTTACTTTTTCAGTGTGGTAGTCAAGCCGGTTCTTCAATATTCCTATCCATGTCAAATCTAAGCCAAGAAAAACATATGAAAATGAGTCTAATTTTGCCGTTGATTCGTTGATCCTAAATTTATCCGTCAAGAAAACAAAATTAGCAGACAAGCGTTGGACACTATCTATGATTTAGTTTGTGAAGACGAGGCCAAAGTTCCTCAGGTTCTGATAGCATATAATATTGTAAGATGTTGTAGCTTTGATCCGGAATTCTTGCCTTTCAAAAAATCTGGTACATGATTAGAATCACGAGTACAACCTCCAAGGCTTGGATAGTAGCTACCATCAGGCTTAAGCTAGTGGCCCCAGGAAATTATCCTTATTTGAACTTATGCACAGCAAGTATCTCTATTTTCACAGCTGCAATGCTTGGGTTCCTTCAAACAAGAAGGACAAATGTTGATGCCACACCCTACACAAGTATTATTGAGTCTATTGCAGCCCCAGTGTTTACATTCGCCCATAAGACAATTTAATCGAACTCATAGAATGTTCATCTTGCATACTATACCTACAAATGATGGATAGTTATGCCCTATCGTGTAATATATAAGAACACGCCTGCGCAATATACAACCGAGCTAAGGATTTCCTTCGTTGTAGCACCTAAGCGTGAAAGATGGTAGATAAATATTGAAGGATTCCCAAAATTTGGGGACATCACTATTTTTTGGCTAAAATTGGATAAAGCATAAATATTTCTTATTAGATTCTTCTAGTTAATGTACCAAGTAAAGTCTTACCCAGTATATTAACGATATTTCAGTCTAGCGTATATGTTTGATTATAACAAATGTTTGATTATAACAAATGTTTGATTATGACAGGAGACATACATTCAGACTATATCGTATATTTTTTAAAATGCCTATTCGTATTGCTCAAATTCCTCTTAACAGCCCTCTATACTTCGTTCTTAGGGAAATACTTTTGGAAAAATATGGGAAAGATTGTTACTACTTGAATGCTGATACAGCTTTTTTCAGATCATCGAAGCTCATTACAGGATGAAATTCGACTTCTGCACCCCACTGGAATAATGGTTCTGCAAACATTGGTATCTGGTCGCTGCTTTGTATATCAACAACAAATCCAAACGTTCTTTTGCCATCAGTTTCAAAAAAATATGATGCTTCTGGTTTCACATTGTTCATATAATCTTCAAGATTCCTCAGAAAGTTTGTGTCCTTCACCATTTTGTTCCCAGCTTCCGGGGGAAATTTTGCCCGAACTATGTTATCTCATAAT
>JAICVW010000447.1 GCA_025935105.1 Nitrososphaeraceae archaeon | reverse complement strand
CTTTCCTGTTTCAGGTCGATTTGTCTTATGTTGGTTGTATTGATTCATACCACCGTTATGTTATACACAGGTGATTTTCAATCTGGTAGAGGCGATTAAGTTGAATATACGTTGCATTTTCGTTGCAAAATGTTTATTTTCATGCAAGTTCATTCTAATACAAGTGCAATCTTTTGATAGAAACCACGAGTTTGCATGGTTGCATATGATCGCAAATATTATACCTGTACTAAACGGTAGAGTTTCAAACGGAAACAGTATTCGCTTAGGTCCTCATACAACTAAAATTCATAGGTATTTGTTAGTAATCTTTGTTGCCCAATCTCTACAAACATTTAGATTAACATACGGAGAAAAAATTGACAATTCAACTTATTTTACTCTACATGGGTTGGGTCAGGTCGCAGATAAATTTAAGCAATTTGGCCCTTACCATCAACCTATTCATTACGATACAACAAAGGTTGCAGGTAGAATATACGCTATTATTTCTAATGACGGACTAGTCGCTATGAGAAAAAAGGATGGCCAGACCTACGTAACAATTACAGAAGATGGAAACAATAAATCCAGTACACTATTACAAGAACTTATAGCATTTGAAGAACTTGCCAACCTAAATACAAAAACGAATTCTGAAGACGGATTTATTGCAAAAGGTACAAAATCTGGGACCCTAGGATCAGATCTTGGATTGCAAAAAGTACAAAAAAGATTGGCTGAAGGGATTTCTGAGATAAACTTGCAATTTGAAGATGAACTTGAGACAATTGATGATGAATACTAATTCATAAAGTATTCATTTGATTTATTTTAATCTGTTTAACACTGATTATGGTGCTGATGCCATTAGTCATGTTGTATTTGTACTTAGGTCTAGGTCTTATGTTTATCATTCCATACTGAAATGTATCCATCCGTCCAACCATTGCAGTAGAATGTTGTATGTTGTATATCGCCTGCATGTGCAGAAGTTGGATCACATGCTGGATTAAAAGGGCTCCCATTCTGGATATTTCCTAGTGCCGCTTGACCTCCATCATTGGTTCCATTAATGTATCTAATAATAGGTGTAAGTTTGCTTCCGCATTGTGTACCTGATGATATGGTTCCCTTTGGTGGGGGATTGTTACGCTTCCATGACTCGATATACCCATTAGTCCAGCCTGGATGCCACGCTGAAATATATCCGCTGGTCCAGCCATTACAAAATGGCACGGGGTTTTGTTCTCCTTTAGCATGAACCCCAGTTGGATCACAAGATGGATTAAACAATTTACTTTGCTGCATATCAGCAAGAGCTGTCTGAGTCCCATTATTGAATCCAGAATTATATATAATACTCGATATATTGTTAACATGATTGGCTGGACGTAAAGTGGATCCAGGTACAAATATGATGATGCTTCCTATTACTGCTGCAGCAATAATGACTGGTACTAGTAGCTGCTTCCTATTCCATGTTAAAAATTGATACTTATCGTATTTGGTTTTGATTGGAAAACTATTACCCCAGAACTAGTTTGTGTTCATTCTCCCATAGTTGAATGAAATTTTGTGATTTAGTTTCTCGATTAATGGAATATTCTCTATAGTCCTTCACAGCCTTCACCTATTTTAGTGGCCACAAACGTTAACTTTGATCATAACATAGAACAACTTGTCACGGTGTTTGTCCTGTGATCAATTCACCACAAGGACCAAGTTGTTTGTTATCTACCGTATGTATATTATAACAGGCAACAACACATACCTTAACCCACTGCAGACTACAACAGTTTCTGATATCTAACAATCTCAATAGCTAGTTGTAGTCTGCTGTTTGTTAAACTGTTAGAGTATGTCTTTGATGAACGTGCATAGTCTCGACAAACATTGTTCCGTGATTTCTCCCTGATAGTTTATATGTAAATGGTATTCCGGGTGGATTAATTAATTCCATGTAACTATTTGCTGTCCCAATTATTTGATCTTGGATTTCATCTAATAGCTTAATTGTCATAAATGCTACCACTCCAATTTCAAGCCAGGTTTTCTGAGGGAAGAATTCAGGTTGGAATAAGCTTACGTAGGTTTGAAGTTTCTCCCAAACAACGTCTTTCTCTCGTTGGGATTCCCATACAATACTATCTATTAGCTTACCAAGCTGGACGGTCACTTCCACTTTCGGTTCAGCTTCTGCGAGTGATACTCTATATGCATTCTTCAGCGAATCGTTCCACCAAGTTCTGACTCTGTTCAATCTCCCCATCATGGTCGCTTGTTGCAATAGCACTCTTATTAGGTTTGAATAACTTAACATCATAGGCTCGATGTCTCCTACTTTTTCAAGATCCTCGAGAGCTAGAACAGCTTCTTTGCCGTCTGAAGCAAGATTTACAATTTCAGCTTCATCGCTAAAGCTGGAAAGTAACATTATAAGGCGATCCTTATCCCCCATTGTGATTTTTAAATAGAAGTATTATTTATTTGTCAGGACTTGATATTCGCCTAGTAGTGACTCTAAATCAGTAATCAATTGGATATCTCCCTTCGCTTTAAACCATAGACTAAAGTCAAGTCGACTGTATGAAAAGCTAATTGAAATAAGTTAATGGTTGCTTCACCTATCCTTGTCGCATAAAATAAGATATCTTATCTCATGGTACCATGCGTTATGACTACAGTTAAAACCTTAAAGTTAAGGGTTATGTAGCTTCTAATACAATCATTCAATTATTTGAGAAACAATACAAAACAGAGTGCCAGAAACATATTAAATAAAAGTTGGAAGTTATCCGTTCATTGCCCACTCGATACTTTGAAGGCAATCTAAAGGTAGCGAATTTCCAAGAAGAAATAGTACCTGGCAAGAGTTTAGAAGTTTCAGTATCTATACTGGTTAACATAAGTTCGTCAACTTTTTTAAGTCATATTGCCCCGTATGGATGCCCAACTGATTAATACGAAATTATGTTAGTCAGTATAGGTGTTGGAAAACTATTTCACAGCTCTTGTTGTTCGTGTGGCGAAACGAAAGATGTCACAATTAAATCAGTCAAAGGCATATCCACTCAAATTTATAACAAATCAGATTTAGATATTAGTGCTAGCTTGGGATTCGGTTTGGCTTCAATTTCATCCAAGGTCTCAAAGGAATCTGGAGAGAGTTTGACGATTTCTACAGAGCAGACAGTAGAAGACAAAACTACCTTTCATGCTCTGAGGGTGGTAGAAAAACTATCGATATTTATCAACTTGTTACAAAGTGGTCTATAAAATACATTTTAAGAAAACGTTTTAAGAAAAGACAAGAATCAAAGCAAACTGAATTTGATGTGATGGAAAGTCCACTCATCATAAGCAACAAGTCCAGATTATTTGCCATTGATAGCATTTTTATCGATACTATCTTCGACAGCTATAGTCAACAACAGAATTATCGAGGAGATTTTTGCAAGATGTGGATTTTCAATTATTAAAGATGACGATGACATATCCTCATTATTCAATGATGTAGCAAT
>JAICVW010000670.1 GCA_025935105.1 Nitrososphaeraceae archaeon | reverse complement strand
TGCTTGTGTGTAGATACAGATATTATAAAAACATCAAAATCATTAAGTTCATTACTATCAAAGATAGTTTCATCAGCCTTCTTTATTCCTGCTATTCTTTCAGCCCGTTCCATAGCAGATAAACTAATGTCATATCCATAGATGTCAAATCCTCTTTCCTTTACATACTTTGCTACAGGAAGTCCTAGTTGCCCTAATCCAACAATCAGAACTTTTGGCTCAACTGTTGAATCTCGATATTGTTGTTCGTGATGTGCCTGGTCAGTAACAGCGATAGATGCAAGGCCATTTTTTCCTAACAATCTATTTTATAATCGACTTTTGTTTTATATGCACTCCGGTCAACATACATAGTAGAGTTCTACTAAGCACTGAATATAAGTGAACTACGTTTTTGGAAACTCTATACCCAACCTTAAGGCAAGTAAACCAAAATGATGACTATTTGCCACCTGGCAGGCTTCTCAATTCGACTTAAAATTTTTCAAAATTTTAATCCCAACTGTATGGATCTTCAAAAAGAAACACAGCTAGGTGAAAGTCGCTCTTTGGTTGGCGTAATGTCATTCCCTGAGTATCTGCTTTCATCTCATGCGAAATAGGTGCGAAGATTAATTTGATCTTCACCAGGTATCTTGGCTAATTCAAATCGCTCCTTGGGCTTTAACAGGGTAGCAGTTGCATCTATTCCCACTTTAGTAGTTAACAAGTTCAACTGATCACTAGACGGATCTAAGCTCGAACCTTTTGCGTTCATAATCGTAATAAATCCCTTGTCTGCTTGGCATCTAGTACATATCGCGTATTCAACAGCATGAGGATTTCTCAGGTCTATGTCATCGTCTACCACAATTGCCATTTTGAGTGACGGGTGTGACGAAAACGCAGCAAGGATAGCATTCTTAGGCTCCCCTTCCAGCCTTTTTCGAATTTGTATAACAGATTGTAGCCACGTGCAGCCACCTTCAGTGAGATGGACGGCCACCGTGTTCGGAACAACATTTTTAACTCCTTCAAATAATTTTGCCTCAACTGGCAATCCCATTAAGAGCTGATGTTCATGATATCCAGGTAAAATATCATGGAGTATAGCATTATTTCTGAAATTTATTCTGTCAAGTTCAAAAACTGGCTGCTGACGCTTTATATCGTAGGTTCTTAATGCTTCTACCATGAATTCTTCCTCTGTCCTATCAACTAATATTCGTCCTTCTAATACAATCTCACTAAATGTTGGGATAAGAAGGCGTGAATAAGTGCTTTTGGTTAAGCTAAGATTCCCATTTAACAAGGCATTAGCTATTGAAAGCTCATCGGCACCATATGCCGCTTGGTAAGCAGCCGCGATACTTATAACGGGATGAACTCCCACTACTATCGAAACCCTCAGGTCTTCTCCTTTATCTTTGGCAAGCAAGAAGCATCTGTGTAGATGCCTGCCTTCAACCATCCTAATCACAAGATGATTGTCATCTAATAGTAACAAACGATGAGTTGATGCGTTCTGATTCCCCCTCTCCTCGTCTTTGGCGAAAACCACTGACGAGGTAATATACGCACCTGCATCCTTCTCGAAGTGAGTCACTATCGGAAGATCTGCCAAGCGTTTGCTGGAATTTTCCTTGAATGGTGCGTTTACATTAGTTTTTTTTGACTTAAAACAGTTATTAAGTGCCGAAGTTATACAAGAATGGATATTTGTTTCATTTTCAGCTCCGATAGCTAAAGAAAAACTTGAACGCTTACCCAAGATATTAGACACCACTCTCATTCTACTTTTCTGAACCTTCTCAAATAACACTGCATGGCTATTGCTATATTTGCTGGCGACGGCAGCTAATTCGAATCTTGGCTCAACACTTTTCCTGATTTTCAGGAGCTGTTTTTTATCCTCTAATATTTTGAGAAAAGATCGCAAATCATCGCATTTCTGTGAATCACCTTTATTTAATAGGGTTTTTCTCATTGCTTTTCTCAACCATACCAATTACTTTTTCCATGATTGACTTCATATCGTCAAG
>JAICVW010000272.1 GCA_025935105.1 Nitrososphaeraceae archaeon | reverse complement strand
GCCTGTAACTCTCTCAAAATGCTCACAACCACATCATAGTGCAGCTAAATTTAGTCGCAATTGGAAAGTTTTTTCCATGACTAGCGGAAGGTCAGAGACCCTCAGAACAGAGAAGTAAAGCGTAGCAAGAGACAATCCCCAACAATGCAGTTCTTCATACAAGGCCAAAGGGGGAGCTATACCAGTCAAAGGCTTTTAAGGAAGTGAACGTGCAAAGGCATCAATCAGTACTTTCGTCCGATGCAGGCACTCCTCATCACTTATTTTTCTTCTTCCTTGTGTCCGATAATGTCTTGTAACTTGAGTTGTTTGCATCGTATCACTGACATAAGACACGCCTTGCCCTATTAAATCAGCAAGCTTCTTTTTTGCCTCATGCTCATTCAATTTATCGGTTATTTGAAAGTAGCTCACCATCGCCTCCAGCGCTTTATAGATGCCATAGAGGGGGCGATCAGCTTCGAGAACTTCCTCATTGTAGTAGAGCAGCGCATGTTTCAGGGCAGGGTATTTTTGAGCCTTCTGCAATATTGCCATATCATTGGTGAAACTTGTACTCTCTTGCATCTGGTGAGTCACGAGACTACACGTACAGGGAATAACAACTTGGTGAGTTGTTGTTTGGCGGTGATGAGGCGCTCCTGATTTTCCACTGTCTCTAGGTTCTATCGAATGGCTTGTAACTCCTTCTGTATGCGTCTGCCATGTGTGGTTAAAGGCTACCTGTGTTTTTATCTGTTGTCTTTCACTCCATGCCGCGAGGAAGAGGCAGGCTACCTCTTTCGCTTTTTCGAGATCAGCGTTGTCATCAACGCCGACGAAGAGAATACCCTCATGTATTTCAAGCTCAATACCATCTTGGTTATAAAACGTTTCATGCAACTCTTTGAAGGGAAAATTGAGTATTTCTCCTTGTGCGCCGAAGGGCTTATGCATGGCGATTTAGCAGTCCTTTCACATACCAATTTGCAGTGACTCACGGAAAACAAACTGATAAGCCTGTCTGGCTGTCTCAGAAACTTGCGCCCAGTCAGGGAGACGCAGGATCTCCGCTTCAAATGCCTCCCGTGCTTTTGGAGGCAGCTCGAAATCTGGTCGGCAGAGTTTGACGATGATATAGCATGCTGCGCATGTCTCAATGAATAAACCTGTTGCTATTGCTACCGCACGACCCACATAGATAGGTCCGTTACTCTGCCAGAGGCTCGTATTATTGTAGAGTGGTCGTCCATGTGAATATTTACTGAGCTTCTGATACAACTGGCGCAGCCAGCCCCCTGGGTATGCCATACTGCTATCAGCTTGGTCTATGAAACCAACGTGGATCGTTCCAACAAGATGATCGTGAAGCAACCTCGTTTCCCTTGCTCCATGCAAACCTGCCGCTGCCACGTGGAACCTCACCTCGTCAGTTCCATCTAACCAGTTCTGCAAAAGGGTCTCTCGTGCTGTGAGTTGACAATAGGCACCTATACACACTGCATCAAGAATGATCCGTAAAGAGTCGATTGCCTGACGGTAAAATCCCACGAGCATATTGTAGAGAGATGCGTCTGGCTCGTTGATGACTTCGAGCATTGCCAGTCCAATGGGATCAGGATGCTTGCTATCTCCCACACATACCGACCACGTACCCGCTAATTGCTTCAGAATGGCAAGTAGCGTTCCATGCCGATTCGAGGTGCGCACGGCCACTTCATCAGGCAACACCATGAAACTATGCCACGTATCATCTGGGATCAAATCAGCGGGTAGTGGTTCTGGTATACCAGACGAGAGGGCATAGTCATCCTCCTCCAACACACTACGGACAGCACGAAAGTCATCAAGTGGCATTCGTTTTGTCATTACTACATCCTTTCAGTTATTATCGCATCCATCTCCAATTATCGTAGATAATAGCGTGTATGTCTGTTCCTGTCTATCAGGATGGTTAATTTGGGTACAATTCAACAAATGGGGAAATATTTCCACGGGAATTAGCAACTGCTTGGTCTAGTGACAATGTAGCTGTCACCAGGCAACACCTCCTACGCCTATTGCAATCAGTTGTATCTGCGAAACTCAACACTGAATTGTTGCTTATAAGCCTCAAAAGAGATTGTTGCTCGTTGAAAGAGATCTGCTTGTCCCAAAATGCATTTATACGGAGCAATTCCTTCAATAATGTTGACCGTGAGAGGAAAGGTATGGTCAAAGATTTCCGCTGTGAGCCGGTCAAATGGGCGGGAGCGAAAGACGCCTCCTACTGAGAACCCACCTGAAACTGGGAGGCGATCCCAGGCAATCCCCAATGCTTCAGCAATCACAGTTGAAATAACTGCGCCACTGGCCCCAGAGTCAACCAACGCAAAGGTGGCAAAGGATTGCCCATCATAAGTAAAAGTGACAGGCACCATTGGCGCGAGCACTATTTTGCTTTTGATGTCAGGAAGCGGGCTGTAAGGAATGATCATAATGAGGAGAGAGAATCTGCACCAACGAATCCACCGTAGGACTCACCGGCTGGAAAGAAGTAGAGCTTTTCTTTGACCCCTTTGGCCTTCTCTCGGACTTCTTTAAGCGTCTTTCCTGATAGGATAACCTTTGTAAAATCTGAAGAGATAGCAACCCAGCCAGATTTGTAGTTTTGTAATAACGTCACAAAGTTAATTTGCTTCATACTAGATGGAGTATAGCAAAAAGCAGGAAAAATGCAACTTACCCTATAGCAAAATACCTGCATCCTTCTTTCTGTCGCACAATATTCTTTTTGCGACACCATCCAGGCACAATATTAGGAGAATGCAGCAATCGCGTCCTAGAGGAATTTGATTAGCCTCAGAGATTTGGCAAAACGGTCTAATGGGCGAGAGGGAAACAAAGACAGCAGGATAACCTATAGGAAGTACCTTAACGGAGTTCCTTAGCGTTGGAAATTTTCTCCATTACTATCGGAAGTCAACATGAAAACAGGGGAGACAGGTTGAACTTGCCTCCCCCAAACATCAATTTAGCCTAAAAGCTATTGTATCTTATTAAGCTTGCGATAGCCAGATCAACAGCCTCCTTCATTGGTATGTGTTAAGTAACTCTCTAATGGAGCTACAAGGAAGGATTTTAGTTCTCCTACAAAATTTAGTCCATTCTTAATTTTACACATCCAATTAAACCGATTATCCCTACTACGCACGTGACTACTGCTAACAGGTCACCTAGCCAAGCAGGTGCAGAAGTATCACCGAGCGACAAGACTACAAACGCAAGCACTCCTGCTACTATTAGACATGCTCTAAAAAAGCGCCTCATTGTTTCCTCCATTTAATCTCTATTGCTGCCTGCTACATAGGTACCAGCCTACAGATTTTTATTTCTCAAATCTGTAAGTCGTTACCCAGCAGGGTTCTGAGGGAAACATAGATAGCTACTTAAAGTAAGGATGATTATATCATATTTGTTTTTTCAAAATTTGACAGCGATGCATGGGCATCGCTGTCAAACAAAGATAAATCTATCCACAATATTATCTACTATTTACTTCAGCCTTCTTTGAGAAATTTTTCTCAAAGAATTAGTTTTTGATTTCACTAAATGTATGCAATACTTAATAACACCGATCAATAAATTTTGATATTTTGTAAACAAAACGCCAGAAGCTAGTACGATAAACGGAATATAGCCAGGAACGTTTACACCTAAGATTTTAAAAGCAACAATCAGAATAGAAAAAGCACTTGCCAAATTTAGTGGGTTGAGGGCCTTAGAAGAAGATTCATCATCTCCAACTGTATATTGCTTTCCTAAAAAGTTGATGAACTCTACTCCGACAATGGTTACAATGCAGGCAATCGTAATACCAACAATTGTCACTAGTGCGATCTCTCTAAAACGATTAACATCAAACGAGTAAAAGCACGCGATGAGCGGGTCTACAAAGAACCAGACTATACCACACTTTAGTCCTTTGGCTAACCAGTCTAGAAACGACACCATCAGTCCTACAGCTACCGCAGCACACAAACTCATCTTCTTTACAAAATTCTTTAAATGGGGATGATTAGTTGTCTTGAGGGCCAATCCAATAAGGAAGATAGCCGTGAATAAGTTTATATCTGGTAATATTATATTTTGGATTAGAGGCAGGAGTAAAGCTTCCAGAACTGCGCCTGCTAATACTACCGCATAGATATAAACTATAGTTTGCAATCGTTTCTGCCGATTATTATACTTTAAGTTTGTCCAGGTTACACTTATACAAGCAGCACCGCTAAAAGCAATTATTAATAAGAAAATTGCGCTCAGTAAGTCTTTATATTGTCCATCTTTTAAAAAACTACAAGCATAAAACCCATCATAGAGTGGCATAGCTACAGTCGTAAGTAGTTGATCTTTGTTGAGCCTGCGGAGGGATGTTCCAAACAAAGAGCGCATCCTTTCTTGTCTGACTTCAACGCTGAAGCACAGACAATTCAGGTCCTTCCGTTCTCTTCCTAGATTATTAGAGTGCTAAAAACCTATTGTAATAGTACATTAAAAAACTATAATATTCAAGATAATTTCTCTTTGTTTTATCACAGATTGATCTCAATTATATAGATATTTTCTTTTTAATAGATTCATTTTCTGTTACTTATACATAAATATCTCTAATCCAGCAACTTTTCCCTGCTTTCTAATCCCCTTTTGAGTAGTTACCTAATCTCTTAATGTACATCAAGAATGATATATGTAAAGAAACTTATGGAATCCTATTTCTTTTGTTGATAAATCTTTAAATTTGTAATAAATACGGTAAGAATGCATGAAAGTAAATAATTTAATAATAAAATCAGCAAGGCTATAAGTATTCTGACGAAGTTTATCACAGTTGATATTTGACAGAGTATTACTGCATTCAAAAAGAGTTCTACCCCCTGTAATCAGTAAATTAGGTTTATTAAAGACAAATC